>JAFVTX010000047.1 GCA_017503015.1 Fibrobacter sp.
CATCGGCACAAATCTGTACCTGTGCAAGATTGCTATGGACGTGATGGTAAAGCATGTCGAGGCGGACAGCGACGGCGTGCGCATCGCGGAACTGGACGAGATGAGTTACCGCAGGCAGCTGTGGGCCCACAAGCCCATTACCAACTTTTGGCAGGTGGGCCGTGGCATCGCGGCAAGGCTAGAAAAATGCCACCTGAACCGTGGGCGGGGAATCCACACCATGGGAGATATCGCTCGGGTAAGCGTCAAGGAACCTGACGCCCTGTACAAGATGTTCGGCGTGAATGCGGAAATCCTGATAGACCACGCCTGGGGTTACGAGCCTTGCACCATCGCAGACATCAAGAGGGCAAAACCCCAGTCCCAGAGCATGGGAGAAGGCCAGGTGTTGCAGGACCCCTACCCCTTCGACAAGGCCCGCCTGGTGGTGCGGGAAATGGTGGATACGGTATCTATGCGCCTGGTAGAAAACGACCTGGTGGCCAAGGGCATGGTGCTTACGGTAGGTTACGATAGGGAGAATGTGGACAAGGGAATTTACCACGGCGAAACGGTGCAGGATTTTTACGGACGCACAATCCCGAAACCCGCCCACGGCACCGCCTCCATCGGGCATTACACCAGTTCCCAGTCCGCCTTTGCCGAGGCGGTCATGCGGCTTTTCGACCGGATCGTGGACCCGCAACTGACGGTGCGCCGCTTGAACCTGGTGGCCATCGACGTGGTAGACGAAAGTAATCAGGGCTACGACCTGTTTACCGATGCCCAAAAGCAGGAGCGTGAAAAGAAACGCCTCAAGGCGGAACTGCTTATCAAGAAACGTTTCGGCAAGAACGCCATCGTCAAGGGCATGGACCTGCAGGAGGGCGCCACCACCGTAGAGCGGAACGGACAAATCGGAGGACACCGGGCGTAGTCATGAGTTGTCAGTTGTGGGTTATGAGTTTTAATTATGGACTAAAACATTTTTGTACTTTTCTCAGAGGCGCATAGCGCCGACTCATGACTCAGGACTACACAGACATAATAGATCTGCCCTACCCGAGGGATGACTGGAATTTTCTCATGAAGCACCCCCGCATGAGCATGGAGTCCCGTGCCAAAATTTTCGCCCCCTTTGCGGCTTTACGGGGGCACAGTACGGCACTGGCCAGGACCGCCGAGCAGAAATTGGACGAAGTGGCCCACGAATTGACCCTGGACGACCAGGAATTCGGGGCATAAATTGGCTTTTTTGCATAAAATTGCATTCTTTGCCAAAATCATTATTTTAACAATTCTTTTCTAGGAAAAAACGAGTTTCGTATATATATTTAAGTTATGCGCAAACTTTATTTTCCTCTTTTTCTAGGCGTGGCATCCATGGCAGGTGCTGCTGTCACGTTCCATTACAATGTGGCCGGTTACGATTCTAACCTTCCCAAGGCACTGGTGGTGGAATCCAGCGACAATTTGAACGGAGCGAGCTATTCCATCAAGAAGGACGGAGCGACGATCGCTTCGGGAACTTTCGGTGTGGGGTCGATTCCCACGGGGTGGACCAATGGTTTTACCGTCTACTACAATCTTGATTTTTCTAAAGTCAATACACCGGGATCCTATACCGTTGAATTCAAGTCCGGCGGCAACACAGTGACATCGAAGGCAATTACCGTTGCAGACAAAAACCTGGCGAGTACGACCCTAGGGCTTGTGCTCAATTATTTCCGATTGGATCGTAACACCATGACGGGACATAAAAGTGCGACGATTTACGGAAGCAGCCAGAAAAAGGATGTTCACGGCGGTTGGAGTGATGCCTCCGGTGACTATGGCACCTACCTTTCCCATTTGTCTTACGCCAACTACATGAATCCTCAGCAAATTCCTTTGACGGTTTGGGTTCTTGCGCACGCCAACGAGCATATCCCTACGGCCGTAACCACGGCCACAAGTGGAGGCTTTGCCCTTGACGAGGCCCTCTGGGGTGCAGACTTTTTGGTACGCATGCTGAGTGATGACGGGTATTTCTACACCACTGTCTTTAATGGGTGGAATGCATCCGATGGCGGCTGGAACCTGTGCGCCTTTTCGGGTAGTGCAGGAACGATGTCTTCCAATTACCAGGCTGCCTATCGTGAAGGTGGCGGCATGGCCATCGCGGCCTTGGCTAGGGCCTCCACGCTAGGGAAGAATGGCGACTACACCTCGGACGAGTATTTGGCCGCTGCCAAGGCTGGTTTTGATCATTTGGAAAGTAAGCAGACCTTGGGTGGGGATTGTGCTTATTGCGATGATAAAAAGGAAAATATCATCGACGACTATACGGCCCTTATGGCGGCAACGGAACTTTCCATTGCCACGGGCCTGTCCAAATACATGACCGCTGCTCGCAAGAGGGCGGAACACCTGATCGACCGCCTTAGTGACGATGGCTATTTCTGGAGCGATAACGACAAGACCCGTCCGTTCTTCCATGCTAGTGACGCCGGCCTCCCTGTGGTGGCCCTATTGCGCTATATAGAACTGGAAAACAACATTGCGTATGAACCCTGTCCGTCAGAGGCAAACTGTGTCAATCCTGGCGAGGTCTTGATGAAAAAAGCCACCGAGGCTGTCAAGAAACATCTGGATTGGATGATTAGCGTGACAGACCGCCAAAACAATCATTTCGGCTATGCCAAGCAAGTTGTCAAAACCGGCGGCAAAATCCAAACGAATTTCTTTATCCCTCATGACAATGAGACCAATTACTGGTGGCAGGGAGAAAGTGCAAGACTAGGTTCCTTGGCTTCGGCTGCAGTTTACGCTTCAAGAATGCTTAGCTACGCCGATTCAACAAAGGCGTTCCAGTATGCGGCAGACCAGTTGGACTGGCTCTTGGGCAAGAACCCCTTCGATTTGAGCGTCATGAAGGGCGTCGGCACTAAGAATCCGCCGGTTTATCAGAGCTATTCAAGTACAACGTTTACAGGTGGCATTGCCAACGGTATTACCGGGAAAAATACGGATGGTTCCGGCATCGTGTGGGACGATTATTATGCGGCTGGTTTTTCGGAAGACTGGCAGACCTGGCGCTGGGAAGAACAGTGGCTGCCCCATGCCACCTGGTACTTGATGGCTCTTGTGACCCGCTACGACGAACACCCGGTGAAGGTTGTTTTCCCGTCTTCGAGTTCTTCCGGTGAGGGTGGTTCCAGCAGTTCCGATTCTGGTGACGTTACGCCCCTGCCGCAAGTATCGGGAACTGCCACGATGGAAATGAACTTGGTGGGACACAATCTGCAGGTGTCTTTCGTAAGCCCGACCCGGCGCAAGTTTCACCTGATGGATGTGCATGGCCGTGTGGTGATGAACACCGTATTGTCGAACGCAAGCAATACAGTCCAGCTGTCCACACTGCCTAAGGGAATCTACCTAGTGCATGTACAGGGATTTGCCCCGAAGAAGGTCGTGGTAAGGTAAATTCGCCCTTTGTTCTCCTTCGATTTATGACTTCGTCATGCTCGACCTGGTCGAGCATCCGTGAGCAACAAAGCCCCAGTTATTAAACTGGGGCGGTTGCCGTCTTCCGTGAGCAATCAAAAAAATCCCCGACAGTGTCGGGGACTTTCTACATCCTGAAAACTGCAGTGATTACGCTGCAAGCCTAGTTTATTTCAGCCGTACCGACTTGACCATCTTCTGGCTGCCCTGACGGATAACCAGGAAGGCAGCTCCCTGGTAACTTGTTTCCAGGGAGACGCTGTTGGCCCCACGGGTGGCGTTCACGTTTTTGCTTGTAATCACCTGACCCAGACTGTTCATGAGGGCAACACTTGCACGGCCTGTTGTTGCTGTGTTGAAGTTAGCTGTAATGACGCTGGCCTGAATATGTACATCAATTTCTAGCGTCCGCGCGGCTGCATAGAGCTGTTTTTCTGTTATCTTAGTAGTGGTTTTGCCGTAATCAATACGATCGGGACATTCGTTCGTGTTTCCCGGCTCCTGAGCATAAATCATGCCACGACCGCTACCGGCTAGATAGATGCGGCTATAGATGCAGGGGTCGCCCACCACCATGGTGAGTTCTCCGAAACGGTGGTTGGCATCGCCAATGTCTGTCCATGTCGCCCCATTGTCGTCGGAGCGGTAGATGGAATTGACGGGATTACTCGTATTGGCCATACCTACGGCGTAGATGGCGGGAGAAGAACCTTTTCCCTTTCCAAAGCCTATGTAGGCGGCGTAGGCAAGTCCATTGATCTTTTTGAAAGAGGTGCCGCCATCAGTAGAGTGATAGACGCCTTCGGCAGAAGTATTGGTCCAAACGACGCCGCCGATATTGATGCCCTGAACAGCCCAGAGATCTCCCTCGGCGTTGGGGTTTGCAAAGATCCGAGCCTTGCTGTAGGCATAGTCCGCCAATGTCGCCATATCGCTGTTCGCTGTAGTCCAGTTCTTGCCACCATCGGTACTCTTGAATAGCTTTCCGACACTGGCGCTATAGATGTAGAACGTCTTTTCGGCTTTCTTGTCGGATACTACGTGGAATCCGGAAACGTCGTTGGAGGTGACGCCGTTTGCCTTTGTCCAGCTGGCGCCATCGTTTGAGGAATAATAGACGCCATTACCCGCCATGTTCCAGACAATGGTAGAACCGTCAGCAGAAATAGCTGCGAAATTGTCTTCGTTGGTATAGGTGCTAGAGCCCGCATACTGATTTACAGTCCATGTGGGGAGAGCGCTTTGATCGGTTGTGAACTGCTTCCAAGTTTTGCCACCATCGGTAGAGACGGCACCCAGGCCCTTAGTGGCTTCCTTGTAAATGCGGATCATCTTTTCGGGCATAAGTCCGGCATAGTCGATGTCGTAGTTGGTACCGGCTTCAATCTGGTGCCTTGTTTCCATAGGGCTGTCTAAATCGGTATGGTAATAGCCGTCGATATCGCCGACCACACTTACGAGAGGAGCTCCCTTGGTGGTGCTTACATAACCAAGCGGAACGGTTTCTTCGATACCCTTGTCCGTAAATTTCCAAGTGGGCTTGGCGGCGGTGGCGTTGGTGGTACTCCAGATACCGTAACCCGTCCCGAAAATCACGTTGTCCGGATCGGTGGGATTGATTCCTAGAGCCGATACCCAATGGGGGTTGCTGGTGGCATTGCTATGGGCAGATGCGGCATCAAAGGAACCGTTACGCATAATTTCACTCCAGGTGGAGCCGCCATCCTTGGTGTAATAGATGTATTCGTGAGGAACAAAGTTCGAAGAACTAGGACCGCCATTTCCACCCCAGCAGTTTGCTGTGGACACGGCTGCAGTTTTGCCATCCCCGATGCTAGAAACACCCACGAAACCCACGGACTTGCCTCCACAGGAGGCTGGCATGGACAATTCTTGAATTGCGCCCGTAGAAATAGTGAACTTGTGGACATGGCCTCCGCTGGATGTCCCCTGGTCCAAAGGCTTCGTGTCGTTGCTGGTAATCCAGATTACATCGCCTGCAACAGACATCTGGTAAACTGTCTTGGTGAAGGACGCCGCCACTTGCGTAAATGATGAACCATCGGTGCTCTTGTACAGGCCGCCAGCATAGGGGGCAGCGTATACATTGCCCTTGGAATCAAAGGCGACGGCGCTTATACCGTCTGTATTCAAGAAGCCCGCGATGGTCGTCCAGCTCTGTCCGTTGTTTGTGCTTTTCAGGAGTCCGTTCTGGTTGGTGCCCAGGTAGACAGTGGATCCCTTGACTGCCAGCCGGTTGCCCATACCACGACCATCTCCGTTTCCGCCTAGGCAGATGGAACCGTCGCTTGTTAATTTAGCGGCCGCCGTTCCTGAAACGGTTTTAGAGTTCAGTGGGTATTTTGTCCATGATGCGCCTCCATCAGTCGAACGGAAAACAGATCCTTCGGAACACCAGCTGACATCGGTATAGAGCCCGCCGGTCGTATAGACGTTCTTGTCGTCGGTAATGTCAACGGCCAAGGCGATAGAACCCATGTCGTTACCGCTGGTAAAGGAATCGTTTAGTGGAACCCATTCAGAAGCTGTTGCATTCCAGAGGTAGGCTCCACCCACGTCGGTGCGGATGTAGGCTTGACCTGCAGAGTTGAACGTGACTCCAGGTACATAGCCGCCGCCCCAGTTCTGTATGCTGTTATAGACATAGGCGGCCTGGGCCATGGAGCCGCTGGCCACAATGGCCAACCCAAACGCGGCAGTCGTCTTCAAGATATTCATACTCAATCCTTTTTTTGTTAATATCCCGGTGTAAATATAACTTGAAGGCGTAAAAAACCGTAGGTCAGTTTTGTTTACAATGTGGACATATTGTCCAAAATACGCTAATTCGTAAGAATTGGGTAAGTTATCGCTTGCCCTTGTATTCCGCGATGGCCATGCCCATGACGATGGTGGCGGCTCCTGCCCAGGCCACAGGAGAGATGCGTTCCCCGATGGCAATCATGGCGGTGATGATGGTTACCAGGGGCAGGGCATAGACATAGTTGCTGGCCAGGACCGTACCCAGTTTTTTTAGGACGGTGTTCCATGCCACATAGCCCAGTAGCGAAGAGAATATGGCGAGGCACAAAAAGTTAAACGCTACTACGGGTTCGGCAAAGTTTTCCCATGGAATGGAACGCCCTTGCAGATGTTCTGCCGCCATGAGGGGGATGGAACTGACAATGCTGTAGAAAAAAATTTTTCGGGTGATGAACAGGGTGCTGTACCGCGCCTTGAAGGGCTTGAGGCTCAGGGAGTAGATGGTCCAGAGGATGGCTGCCGCAAAGGCGAGGAAATCTCCCAGGGGCGAAAGTTTCAATATGAACTTGCCGTTGAGGACCACCAGCACCATCCCTACGAAAGTCAGCAGGGAACCCAGGATTTGTCTGGACTTGAGCCGCTCGCTTTTGAACAGGAGCCCGCCAAAAATCATGATGAGCAGCGGGTTGGTACAGACGATGAGGGACACGTTAGAAGATGGCGACAGGGTGAGGGCCGTGTTTTCAGCCCAAAAGTACAGCGTACCGCCGGTGATGCCGCTGATGAACAGCAAAAACTCGTCCTTGAAGTTTTGCGCCAGGATTTTCTTGTGGTTTATGGCCAGCAACAGCAGGTAGGTGAACACGAACCGGATAAAGAACACCTGTACCGCCGAAAAACCGTGGGTCAGCAGGACCTTGGTACTCACAAAGCTCGTGCCCCAGAAGATTACGGTGGCGACGGCCAATATGTGCCAGATGGCGGTGCTGTTTTTCATCGCGAGAAATGTAGAAATAAGAGACTAGGAGCTAGAATACAAGGGAGGGGCTAGAGACTAGAGATTAGGATTTAGTGAACAAGAATCACGCACGTCGTGCGTCTGGAACGAATGGCGAAGCCATGATATTTTTCTCTAGCCCCTAAATCCTAGATCCTAGCCCCTGAATCCTAGATCCTAACCCCTGAATTACTATATTCTTTTCGTATAACCTGGAGTTTTTTTATGGAAATCAAATGGCTTAATCCCGATGCAAAGTTTGACCGCCTGGTTTTGGCAGGCGATATTGGTGGCACCAACACGAACCTTGGCCTGGTGGGCTACAAGGATGGCAAGTTCACGCTGATTCTTGAAACGGTGTGCCCCTCCAAGGACATCGACGGTCTCGACGCTCCTATCCGCGAGACGCTCAAGCTCGCCGCGGAAAGCCGAGCTGACCTCAAGCCGAGCCACGTGTGCATCAGTGCCGCGGGTCCGGTGGCTGCCAACAAGTGCGTCATGACGAACCTCCCGTGGAGCGTGGACGGCGACGCCCTCACCGCGGCGACCGGCATCCCGACGCTCGTCATCAACGACTTCATGGCCATCAGCTACGGTATCCCGACGCTCGACGTGGACGACCCCAAGCAGATTTTCAAGCTCACCCATACCGACGGCAGCCAGCCAGCCCCGCAGAAGGCCACCAAGGCGGTCATCGGTCCGGGTACCGGCATGGGCGTTGGTTTCCTTGCCTTCGACGGCGAGAAATACATCCCCGCTTCTTCGGAGGGCGGGCATTCCACCTTCGCCCCCTTCGACAAGGATTCCCAGGAATTCCACGACTACATGGAAAAGAAGATTGGTATGGTTCCCGGTGTGGAACCGCTGGTATCTGGCATGGGGCTTCGCAATATGTATGAATGGTGGAAGGAGACCCGCGGCGTTCCCGATAACGAGGCCTTCAAGAAGATTGAAGAAACTGAACCCAACGATCGCCCCAAGTACATCAGCCGCGCGAGCGATACCGACCCGGTGGCTGCCGAGATGATGCGCCTGTTCGTGAAGATGCTCGCCCGCTTTGCAAGCGATGCCTCTACGCTGTTCTTGCCCCTGGGTGGCCTCTACCTGGCTGGCGGTACGGTGCAGAAGGATTTGCGCTGGCTCGAGCGCGACAACCTGTTCATGAAGTATTTCGAAAAGAACTACAATCCGAACATCCGTCCGCTCTTGAACAAGATTCCGGTGTATATTATCAAGGATTACAGCATTAGCCTGTACGGTGCGGCCAACGCAAGCCTGAACTTGCAGAAGTAAACGCTGCCCAATATGCTTTTTTCAGAACTCCCTCTGGCAAACCCCTTGCAGCGCGCCATCCGTGCCGTAGGCTACGAAACGCCCACCCCCATCCAGGAACAGTCTATCCCGAGCCTGCTCGAAGGTAAGGACCTGCTGGGAATCGCCCAGACGGGCACCGGCAAGACGGCGGCTTTCGCCCTGCCGATTTTGCAGCTGCTTCTGGATTCCGGAAAGTTCCGTGCGCCCAAGACCTGCCGGGCCCTGATCCTGCTCCCTACTCGGGAACTTGCCATCCAGGTGGAGGAGTGTTTCAAGCAGTACGCCCAGTTTACGGCTATTTCCAGTACCTGTATCTTTGGCGGCGTCGGGGACGCCTCCCAGAAGAACTGCCTGGTCCGGGGCGTAGACGTGCTGGTGGCGACTCCGGGGCGTCTGCTGGACCTTATCGGCCAGAAGGCGGTTTCCCTGAAGGCCCTGGAATTCTTTGTGCTGGACGAGGCCGACCGCATGTTGGACATGGGATTCATCCACGATATCCGTAAGGTGGTGGCATTGCTCCCGCAAAAGCGTCAGAACCTGTTCTTCAGCGCCACCATGCCCGACGACATCACCAAGTTGGCATCGACCATCCTCCGGCCGAATCCGGTTCGCGTAGAGGTTGCGCCCCAGAGCACGCCCATCGAACGCATCCGTCAGGAACTGTACCGCATAGACAAGCGCCGTAAGGGTGCGCTCCTGAAGGAGCTTTTGCTTGAACACCCCGAAATGAGGAAGGTGCTGGTGTTCAGCCGCACCAAGCACGGCGCCGACAAGATTACCCGCGTGTTGGAAAAGGCTGGCATCAAGTGTGCCGCCATTCACGGCAACAAGAGCCAGACCCGCAGGCAAGAGGCCCTGAAGAACTTCAAGGACGAGAAGATCCGCGTGTTGGTGGCCACCGACATCGCTGCCCGCGGAATCGATGTGGACGATGTGAGCCACGTGTTCAACTACGACCTGCCCGATGTTCCCGAAACTTTTGTGCACCGCATTGGCCGTACGGCTCGCGCCGGCAAGGACGGCATCGCCATCTCGTTCTGCGCCCCTGATGAGGAGCAGGACCTGCGGGCCATCGAGAAGCTTACCAAGATAAAGATTCCCGAAGGGGACAAGGCCATCTTTGAGAAATTGCCGCCCCCGCAGAAGGAGACTCCCGAAAGCGAGATGCGCAACGCCCGCGGTCGCGGCATCCCTAAACCTGCACGGCACCAAAAACCGGCGCAGAACCCGCCCAAGGCCCACAAGCAACAGACCCCGAAACTGGCGCAGCCTGCCCAATATGCTAAGCCCGAGCAGAAATCCGAACAGCCCCAAAAGCCGGGGCACCAAAAGCATCGCCGCAATCGTCCCGGCTCCCGTGCCCGTCGCCGCATGCGGGAATCGGGCAATACTCCAAGTTAGAATAGTGTAGATTGAAGCCCTCAAAATGTGACAATGTGCGTATTTTTTTAGTCATTGCCGCGTTTTTTCAAAAAATTTGATTATTTTCAGTCTAGGAATCGCTGCAGTGTGCCGCACATTGCAGGTTTGTTTTGATACGAAAAAGGAGCGGTTTATGGAAAAAACCTCTTGTTTGGTGACAAAGTCCCTTGCCCTGCTGCTTTTTGTGGTGGGCGTCAATTTGTCATTTGCTGCATGGGATGGGAAAACCAAAACGAAGCCCTCCAAAACAGAAACCATAGACAAGCAGGAATATTTTCTCATTGAGAATGAGGCGAATCTAGCCTGGTTTGCCGATTCCGTGAATTCAACTTCTGGGACAATCAACATTAATGCCAAGCTGATGGCTCCGCTGGATATGGGGCACAAGCTGTTTATGCCCATAGCCTCCGGTTCTGGAGCCATAATGTTTGGCGGAGTCTTTGATGGGAACTACCAGACTATTTCAAACCTGTATCTGAATTCTGAGGAATTGGGCGAGATTCCCGGAGCCTTCTGCCCAGCGAAATATCCCAAGTGCAATGCCCAGAATGTAGGCCTTGTCGGTGTTCTTAATGGCGGAACCATCAAGAACCTGAATCTACAAGATGTGGATATTCTGGCGGCAACTAACAAGGGTGTATCCGGTGGCAAGGACAACCCGATTTCTGTGGGACCTTTTGTAGGATTCCAAAGGGGCGGAACCGTTGAAAATTGCTTTGTAACGGGAGAAATTCTCACGAGTGGCAAGGGCAACAGTATTGGCGGCCTTGTGGGTAACGCATGGAAAGGAAGCATTAATAACAGCCTGAGTACGGTTGATGTCTGGGTAAGCGGCGACGAATCCTATGTGGGAGGCGTTGTGGGTTCTATCCGTGAAGGAGAAGGTGTTACGGGAGGTGTTTCTGTCGATGCCTGCGTGTACGATGGGAGTATCATTATCAATAGCGGGAACGGCACTGCCGGTGGCGTTGTAGGCTATTATGAGAAGGGGGCGCTATCTGTTTCTAGGTCCTATTTCGACACGGACATTATTGAAGACGGGTTAGGAAAGATTGCCGATGGCTTGACCATGGAAGGTACTATTTCCAGTGCCAAGAACCTCAACATAGGCAAGGTGGTTTGCGATCTGAATGGCGGTCAGTGGGCAAATAATGCTTGTTCTAAGGAAGGCTCGTGGGGTATTGGTGCTGCCCATATAACCCTCAACGGCATATCACTGGATGCCAATGGGAATGTGGTTTACCAGATTAGTTTTAATGCCAACGAGGGGGCGTTTACAAGCGGAGCCAAGTATACCAAGTTCCTTAAGGCGGGAGACTTGATTACAGCTGACGAAATATCGACTCCCGTCCATGGCGATACTGTCTTTGGCGGCTGGGCTTTGACCTCCGATGCGGCGCAACCTACCGAGAATTTGGGCACGGTGAAGGGGCCCCAGACGATTTATGCTTATTGGAAAACCATGTATCTGATTACCTTTGATGCTACGACTAAGGGAGTCTTTGATGCAGATGGAGAAGCACCGTCGAATTTAAAGAAAAAGCTGGTTGCCGCGGGTGACAAAATTGATGTGGATGGAATTGGAGTACCGCGGTATGCTAAAGATGGAACGGTATACTACTTTGCCGGTTGGGCCGCCACTGAAGATGCTACCGAGGCCTTGAACGATTTTGGCGCGGCTTCGGAACAAAAGACATTCTATGCCGTCTGGGTTGCGGCGCCCACTTATGTGGTAACTTTCAACACCCACGGGTTCGGTACGACAGAGGTCTATGTTCAGGAAAATGCCCAGAATGACCAGACTGTGGCTCAGCCCGAAAACCCTGAGGCTACAGGTTATGAATTTGAAGGGTGGTTCGGTCTTGAGGATGGCGACGATGCATTTGACTTCAGTACGATTATAACAGGGGATACGGTAATTCATGCCAAGTGGTCTCCTGTAGACTATACCATTACATACGAATTGAACGGTGGAAAAAACAATTCCAAGAATCCCGCCTCGTACAATATCAAGAGTGAAAGTATTGAACTGAAGAACCCCTCAAAGACAGGTTATGCATTTGAAGGCTGGTATTACGATAAAAAATTCTCCATGCCTGCGGTACAGATAACCAAGGGCTCTACGGGAGACAAGGCTTTGTTTGCCAAATGGTCCGTCAAGACATTCCCCATTGTCTACATGGCAGGCTCCTATGGTGTAGAGGTGGTGCCATCGGATGTAAAGCAGTACGACGTTCCCATCAATCTGAGGGGAGCCTCCTATACCAGGGAAGGATACCTTCAGGATGGCTGGTCCACCAAGAATGGAGGCTCCAAGGTTTATGAGCTGGACGCCGTCTACAAGCAGAACAGCACCTTGACCCTATACCCTTATTGGGTAGAAGACCCGACATATAAAAAAGACCCCTCTTCTATAAGAGGCTTCGCCTCCGTGAGGATTCATAGTTTCGGCATTGTGGTCCAAAACCGCGGGCTGGAAATTACCAATGTGAAATCTGGCGCCATCGTGTCCGTGATGGATATGCAGGGACGCTTGGTTCGGAAAGGTGTCGCCGGTTCTACCGGGTTTAGGGTGACCGGTCTTGTTCCTGGGAATTACGTGGTGCGGGTAAACGGAGTGGTCCGCCAGGCCCGCATCCGTTAAAGCTTCTTGCGGCTCATCCAGCTGAGCACCAGGTTTTGCCAGACCACGTAGCAGGTGGGGGCAAGGGCCACCACCGGACCTGCGTACAGCGTAGAAATCCAGATGACCAGGGTGGTGTTCTTTTGACCCATGCTCTGGGAACCTTCGATGGGCCGGCGGTTTCTTTCGCAGAACCAGCCCAGCCAGAATAGCAGTAGGCAAAGGACTAGTGAAATTCCCGCCATCATGGGTAGCTTCCCGCTGTTCCACAGATCCATAAATCCCATTTCGCGAATGTCGTAGCTGGCCTTTGCAAGAATCACGAATACGGAAAATGTCCACACGAACATGGTATACTTCTGGAACTTGGCCGCCCTGTCGGCAAGCTCCGGATAAAAGGCCCGAAGCCCAAGCGCAAAAGCTAGCGGAATGCTGATGATGGGCTGTATGGTATTGAAGATTTTCCAGGCGATTTCAGAAAGGCTTGCGTCTGCTCCGGTCAGGTAGCCAAAAATTAGCGGGATGGAGAAGCAGGCGATCAGGTTGCCGCTCAGGAATATTTTCAGGGCCAGCGATGCCGAACCGCCCAGCATTTTCGCCATGGCGGGAGCTGCATTTGCGGGCGGGCACAGGGCGATGATGGCCCCTCCCAAGAGTACTTCCCGCGGGAGGTTGAACGCAGTAACGATGGCCCACAAGATTCCGATGAGAATCAGGCTTGCCACGAAGGCTCGAATCTCAATCTTGAAGGTGTATCCGTGGGTCTGGGGCGGGATTTTCGTCACGAAGGTAAGGAACATCATGGTGCCGATCAAAAACGGCATCAAGGGAGACAACACATGGGCCTGGGGAATCAAAATTCCGAGTAAAATGGCCACAGGCATCAGGATGGCGCGCAAGTTTTTCATGACGGCGCCAAATTTAGCTTTTTAGTCGAAGGCTGGTTTCCATCAATAGAACAACTCTCAACTCATAACTGACAACTATTTGCTATATTCCCCCCCATGTTGCGCTCCAAGTATCAGGGCCTGCGTTTTGCCGACGGCCCCGTTGCCAAGAAGAAACAGACCAACCCCATTACGCTGGTAGTTTTGGGTTACCTGTTGCTGATTCTTGTTGGCGCTATTTTGCTTCGACTTCCGGTGTCGCTCCGGACGCCCATCTCCTTTTTGGAAGCCTTGTTTACCGCCACATCTGCCGTATGCGTCACGGGGCTCTCTGTGCTGGATATCAGCAGTACGTTTACCCACTTTGGCGACTGGGTCCTGCTGGTGCTGATGCAGCTGGGCGGTCTTGGAATCATGACGGTTTCTACCACCTTGATTCTTTTGGCGGGCATGCACCCCGGCTTTAACCACCAGTCCGTGCTGCTTTCGGCTTTTTCTCAAGAGGGAAACATCGACCCTTCGAAAATCCTGAAGGCGGTTCTGCCCTTTACCTTCATCCTCGAACTGATCGGGGCGGCGGTCTATTTTACCCAGTTCTCTGGCGCCACGCTCTACGACCGCATATTCGTCTCGGTGTTCCAGGCGGTAAGTTCTTTCTGTAATGTGGGCTTTACCCTGTTCCCGGATTCCCTGGTGCAGTTCCAGCTGAACCCCCTGGTGAACATTTCCACTTGCGTGCTGGCCCTGGCGGGGGGATTTGGTTTCTTGGCCGTGACGGAACTCCAGTATGTGTTTGACTTTAAGCAGCGCAAGGTCCGGAAAATTTCGCTCCATACCCGCATCGCGACCTTCGGTACCCTGTTTGTGGTGGCGGCCAGCGTGTTGGTGTTCTCGCTTACGGAATGGAACAACACCCTTGGCGACCTGAGCGTTGGGCAGAAGTTTGAATCCACCCTGTTCATGGCCTTTACCAGCCGCACCGCTGGGCTCAACACGGTAGATGTTCCCGGCCTGTGTGCCAGCTCCCTGTTCTTCTTTATCGTCATCATGTTCATCGGTGCAAACCCCGGCAGCTGCGGTGGTGGTGTGAAGGTGACTACCGCTGCGGTGATTGGGCTTTTGGGGTTCAATCGCCTGTTGGGGCGCGAAAAGACCCAGGTTCTTGGTCGCACCATTCCTGAAACCACCGTAGATAAGGCGGTGCGGATTTTCGTGGTGGCCATCGTGGTCATTGTGCTTGCGACCTTGATTCTGCTCTGTACCGAAATCCCTGGAGGGGTGTCTGGTGCCGGACAGTCCTCTTTCCTCAAGGTGCTGTTCGAGGTGGTGAGTGCCTACAGTACTTGCGGGCTTTCCATGGGATTAACGGGTGAATTATCTACCGTTGGCCGCATAGTCATCTGCTGCGTGATGTTCATTGGCCGTATGGGCCCCCTCTTCTTGATTTCTGCCGTGGCGGGTCGTGTCCAGAACACCACCTGGTTCGCCGAAGAAGATATCATGGTGGGCTAGCGGCTTCGCCGCGGTTTCTAGTTCTGAGTTCTAAGTTACTAGAATACAAAAAACAAGATTTTTATTGCGATTAAGGTATTAAACATCCCGAAGCCAGCATCAACTACTAACTAGTAACTATTAACTAGTAACTATATTTAAGCCATGGCTTCTAAACAATTTGTAATTATCGGGCTCGGGAACTCGGCCATCTTTTTGGCCAAGCACTTGACCTCCCTGGGTCACGACGTGATGGTCATCGACTGCCACCCCGACAAGGTGCAGGACATTTCCAGTTCTGTTTCTCAGGCAATTGTGGCGGACAGTACCCGCCTCAAGCAGCTTTCGTCTATCCCCCTGCAGAAGGCGGATTCCGTTATCGTCTGCATAGGAGAAAACCTGCAGGCCTCGCTCCTTACGGTGCTGAACCTGAAGGAGTTGGGCGTAAAGCATATCATTGCCAAGTCCAGCAGTGCGGCCCATACCAGCATTCTCGAAAAGCTGGGGGTGTCCGACATCTTCCATCCCGAAAGGGATTCCGCCATCAGTCTGGCCGAGCGGCTCAACCGCCCCAACATGCTGGACTTTTTGCCGTTCATGGAAGGCTTCTCCATTATCGAGATCGTGTGCCCCGAAAAGTTCCAGGGCAAGACCCTTAAGGATTTGTCCCTGACCCACAAGTACGGCATCCAGGTGATTGCCATCCGCGACCCGCTGGAATCCAAGCCCAAGATCGGTAACATCGCCGACTACGTGCTCAAAGAAAACGACGTGCTGTTCTTGATCGGCCCCAACGAGGCCCTGGACAGCTTCAAGGCTTAGGGCTCGCATAAAAATTCACACATCAGCCCCGCCTTGGAGCGGAGAGGAGACACAGTATGAAAGTATGGGTTTGTAAGGTTTGCGGCTACGTGCACATGGGACCGGAAGCCCCGGATGAATGCCCCCAGTGCAAGGCCCCCAAGAGCAAGTTCTTCGAAAAGGTAGAACAGAGCGCCGGTGGCAAGATTGTCTGGGCCGACGAACACAAGATTGGCGTTGCCCAGGGCTTGGACGCCGAGGTGGTCCAGCAGCTGCGGCAGGACTTTACGGGAGAATGTACCGAGGTAGGCATGTACCTGGCCATGAGCCGCCAGGCAGACCGCGAGGGCTATCCCGAAGTGGCCGAGGCCTACAAGCGTATCGCTTTTGAAGAGGCCGAACACGCCGCCAAGTTCGCCGAACTGCTGGGCGAGGTGGTCTATCCCGACACCAAGAAGAACCTGGAACTCAGGGTTGCCGCCGAAGCCGGTGCCACCGAAGGCAAGCTCGCCCTGGCCAAGCGCGCCAAGGAACTGGGCTACGACGCCATCCACGACACTGTTCACGAGATGTGCAAGGACGAGGCCCGTCACGGCTCTGCCTTCCAGGGTTTGCTGGGCCGGTACTTCAAGTAGTAGAAATTCAAATAAAAAATAGAACGCAGGACCGAAATCCTGCGTTCTTTATTTTGAGATAGAATACTCTAGAAACTTAGTCTTTGAGGGTTGCCCAATCCAGCACGCCCTTGCGGAACACGTAGAGGTAGCCTGCTTCCAGGATAACCAAGAAGCCTAGTAGCACCAGCAAAAGCTCCCAGCCGCCGGCCAGGAACTGTACGGCCCAGGGGTACAGGAATGCCACTTCTAGGTCGAACACCAGGAACAGCATGGCTACCAGGTAGTATTTGACCGGATAGCGTTCGTTGGCCGTACCCGACACATGGGCGAGACCGCACTCGTAGGATGTGCCCTTGATGGCGGTATCCTTGATTTTGCCAGGGTGCAAGAACCAGTTGGCCAGCAAAAGTGCGGTGGGGATGCAAACCGCCATAATGACCAGGATGGTCACGGCGAAAGTAGTGTCAAAAACCTCTACATTGCTCATAGTGGCCAAAAGATAGTATAATTTTACGTGCTTTTTTAGACTCCAGAGGTTATATTTAGGCTATGAGTGCATTAAAAACGTGGATTCTGTTTTTTTGTGCAGCATTTTTGTTTGCTGCGTGTTCGGACGGTGGTAGTCCTAGCAAGGTAAGTGTCGACGAACTTGGCGATGTCGATTCTTCGAGTGCGTCCGGTGATGAAGCTAAGTCTGGCAACTCTGGTGCGACAGTCCAAAGCAACTCCTCCTCAAAGCCAGGCGATAAGATTGTCATTAACGGTGGCAAGGACACCATTTTTGTGGCCGATGCCGAAGGAAGCCTTTATTACAGTAGTGGTGTTTTTTGCTGGACCGAAGGCTGCGAAAAAAACTTTGCACCTAGTTCGTCTTCTGCAACGAAACCCGCATCTTCCGGGACGAATGTTTCGGGCGGCTCGTCCAGTTCCAAGGGTAATTCTAGTTCTTCGGTAAAGCAGTCCTCCAGTTCGCAAGCCCCTGCGGTTAGCGTGGATTCACGCGCTCCCACGGTAGACAAGACTGCCATGAAGCTCACGGACAATAGGGACAACAAGGTGTATAAAATAACCCAAATTGGTTCAGTGTATTGGATGGAATCAAATCTCGGGTATAGGCCGAATACCGGGTTCTATTGCACAACAATCGAAGTTGTTAAACCAGGCCCCGGTGAAGAAAAGGAAACGGTGGATGTTTGTGACCGTTTCGGTGTTTATTATGCCTATAGTGTTGCCCAGGTTGTTTGTCCTTCGGGGTGGCGCCTGCCTACGAAGGCCGAAGTTGATGCTGCGCTTGAATCCATGGCCGAGAAGCCCCGCAAGGAGAAAGATGACTGGTGGGTCTTGGGTGGTCGCTTCAAGTTAGAAGGCGGAACGACTTTTGGGAACAATGGTAATCAGGGGTACCTCTGGATTCAAGAGAGTAGTGTTAATGAAGTTGTTCTGCAGGTTCAGGACTACGGTTCCTCATTTGAAAGTCAGTTTCTGACGACGGGTGCAGATGGCAGAGCCTACAATGTTCGTTGCGTGACTACGGAATAACTTCGCTCCAGCTGCACAACATGTCATGCCCGGTTAGACCGGGCTTCTTTTTTTGTGTGCGTTAAGGTTGTTATGATCTATGCGAATATTTGCATAAGTGCATTGACAGGGTATAGTCTTTTTCTATATTTGCCTACCGAAATGATATGCTAAAGCCGTGTTTCGAAAGACTGAATGGGCTAGAATTATCTCTCGTCTCTCGTCTTTCGTCTCTCGTCTGACATACCTCACTATCTATATTTGGTTTTGAAATTAAACAAGAGGCAAAAATGTCCAAGATCGAAACTTTGTGCGTCCAGGGCGGCTGGCAGCCGAAAAACGGCGAACCCCGCGTTCTCCCCATCTACCAGAGCACCACTTTCAAGTACGAGTCCAGCAACGCCATGGCCGACCTGTTCGACCTGAAGGCGTCGGGCTACTTCTACACGCGCCTGCAGAACCCCACCAACGACGCCGTGGCGTCCAAGATTGCGGCCATGGAAGGCGGAGTGGCAGCGATGCTCACCAGCTCCGGTCAGGCAGCGAACTTCTTCGCCGTGTTCAACATCTGCGAAGCGGGCGACCACTTCATCAGCACCAGCGCCATCTACGGCGGTACGAGCAACCTCTTCAGCGTTACCATGAAGAAGCTCGGCATCGAATGCACGTTCGTGGACCAGGACGCGAGCGACGAAGAAATCGAGAAGGCTTTCCGCCCGAACACCAAGTGCTTCTTCGGCGAAACGGTGGCTAACCCCGCCGGCAAGATTTTGGACCTGGAGCGCTTCGCGAAGCTTGCCCACAAGCACGGCGTGCCGATGATTGTCGATAACACGTTCCCGACACCCATACTCTGCCGCCCGATCGAATTCGGCGTGGACATCGTGACGCATTCCACCACCAAGTACATGGACGGTCACGCGATGGCCGTGGGTGGCTGCATCGTGGATAGCGGAAACTTTGACTGGGAAGCCCATCACGACAAGTTCAAGGGCCTCACCGAACCGGACCCGAGCTACCACGGCCTTGCCTACACGAAGGCTTTCGGCAAGGGCGCCTTCATCACGAAGGCTACAGCACAGCTCATGCGCGACCTCGGCAGCATCCAGGCTCCGCAGAACGCGTTCCTCCTGAACGTTGGCCTTGAAACGCTTCACCTGCGCATGCCGCGCCACTGCGAAAACGCTCTCGCCTGTGCGAAGTTCCTGCAGAACCACCCGAAGGTGGCCTGGGTAGACTATGCGGGCCTCGAGGGCAACAAGTACCACGAACTTGCGCAGAAACAATTCAAGGGCGGGCTCCCGTGCGGCGTGCTCACCTTCGGTATCAAGGGTGGCCGCGAGAAAAGCATCCAGTTCATGGACAATCTCAAGATGATTTGCATCGTGACCCACGTGGCCGACGCCCGCAGTTGCGTGCTGCATCCGGCAAGCCACACCCACCGTCAGCTCAGCGACGAACAGCTCATCGAAGCAGGCGTCGCTCCGGACCTGATCCGCTTCAGCGTGGGTATCGAGAACGTCGAAGACATCATCGCCGACCTTACGCAGGCCCTCGACAAGGTGTAATTCCCGTCTGTCACCCCGGTCGCAGTACCGGGGCCACAAAAAAAATCCTCGGTCTAGAACCGAGGAATTTTTTTCAATTGTCATGCCCGCCTTGAGCGGGCATCTCCTTTAAAGGGACTTTTTATCGCTTGTTTCTGTCGATCCAGGGGCGGGCCGTTTCGCCTACGTAAATCTGGCGGGGCCTGTTGATCTTGGAATTCGGGTCGTCGTGCATCTCTTTCCAGTGGGCAATCCAGCCGGGCAAGCGGCCGATGGCAAACATCACCGTGAGCATGTTGGTGGGGATACCCATGGCGCGGTAGAGAATGCCCGAATAGAAGTCCACGTTGGGGTAGAGCTTGCGGGCGATAAAGTAGTCGTCCTTCAGGGCGGCTTCTTCGAGCTTGAGCGCGATTTCCAGCAACGGGTCGTTGATATGTTCGTGCTCGAACACCTGGCCCATGAGCTTTTTCAAGACTTTCGCGCGGGGGTCATAACTCTTGTACACCCGGTGGCCGAATCCAGAAAGACGGAAGGGGTCGTTCTTGTCCTTGGCCTTTTCCATCACCTGTTCGATGGTCATGCCGCTGTTCTGGATACGGAGAAGCGTTTCCAGAACGGCCTGGTTGGCGCCGCCGTGAAGCGGGCCCCACAGGGCGCAGATGCCGGCGCAGATGCTGGCGTAAAGGTTCGCCTGGGAGCTGCCCACCATACGCACGGTAGAAGTGGAGCAGTTCTGCTCGTGGTCGGCGTGCACAATCAACAGGGTGTTCAGTGCCTTTTCCATAATGGGGTCCAGGTGATAGGGCCTGGCCTTGCTGCTGAACATCATGTTCAAGAAGTTGCTGCAGTAGCTGCGTTCTGCTTCGGGGTAAACGAAGGGTTCACCGATGCTTGCCTTGTAAGAGAAGGCAGCGATGGTGCGAATCTTGGAGATGAGACCCGCGGTGGTCAGCTCAAAAGCGCTGGCGATGTTTTCGTCGTCGTAGAAGCGGGGGGTGAAAAGTCCCACGGCGTTCACGATGGAACTGAGAATGCCCATGGGGTGGGCGCTGGGCGGCATCTCACGGAAAAAGTGCAGCAGGTTTTCGTGGAGCAGGGCGTTTTCGGTAAGCAGCGTGCGGAAATGCCCCAGCTGCTCGGGGTTGGGCAGCTCGCCGTAAATCAGGAGCCATGCGGTTTCGGGGAAGGTGGCCTTTTCGGCCAGGTCCTCGATGGAGTAGCCGCGGTAACGGAGAATCCCCTTCTCGCCGTCCACGTAGGTAATGGAACTCTTGGTGCTGCCCGTGTTCAGGTAACCGTAGTCCAGGGTCACCAGGCCGGAACTCTTGCGCAAAGTGCTGATGTCGAGACCGTGTTCGTTTTCGGTGCCTTCAACCACGGGGAGCTCGTAACTCTTTCCGTTGTAATTCAAGGTCGCTTTATCGGACATGATTCCTCCAGTAGGGTTTTGACCAAAACCCTATTTCATCTTCATAATGCAATTATAAATATTTTCGAACAGCTTGCCCAACTTGTCGGTAGGTACGGCGCTGAATGCCACGCGGATAAGGCCCGAAAGCATGATGGTACCCGTGCTGTAGTCGCTGATGAGCTTCTGGCGGAGCAGTTCGGCATCTACGCCCTTGGGCTTTACGCACATGAAGTAGCCGCTGTTGCAGGGCATGGCCTCGAAGGCCTCCTTGTATTCGGGGTGGTCGGCCAGCACCTGCTTGATGATGTCGTAGCGCTTCTTGAGGATGGCGAACTTCTCGGCTTTCTGCTGCAGGTATTCCGGACTCTGGAAGGCGGCCAGCAGGATCCGCTGGCTGATGCTTGGGCCGTTGCTGATGTTTCCGCGGACCACGCCTGCGGCCTTGTCTTCCAGGGCCTTCAGCTGGGCTTCCGTGGCGCCCTTGAAACCGAAACTCATGAACCCGACGCGGAAACCCCACACGTAGTCTTCCTTGGTGGGGCCGTCCAGCTTCACGGCCAGCAGGTTCTCGCTTGCGTCCAGCACCTTGCTGAACAGGGACTCCTTGGTCACGCCGTCCTCATAGACCAGTCCAAAGTAGGCGTCGTCCAGCAGGGCCACCACCTTGTTGCCCGCGTTTGCGCAGTCCGTAAGGATCTTCGCGATTTCGACGGCTTCCTTTTCGGTGGCGGTATAGCCCGTGGGGTTGTTGGGGAAGTTCAACAGCACCACCTTCTTCTGGCTCTTGCTCTCGGAAAGGGCCTTTTTAAGGGCTTCCGTATCGAAACCGCCGTCCTTGAAGGTGTTGAAGGTCTTGATCTTTGCACCGCAGCTGTTCACGAAGACCAGTTCGTAGTTGTCCCAGTAAAGGTCGGGGATAATCACCTCGTCGCCCGGATCCAAGAAAAGGTAGCCCGCACAGCTGATGGCGTGGGTCAGGGCGCAGGTCACAACCGGGTTGCTAAAAGCCTTGCCTGCGAGGCTCGGGTTCTTGCGGACAATCTGCTCTTTCCAGGCCTTGCGCAGGTCGGGGTTTCCGAAACTGGGGGCGTAGAGGAAGGCCTGCTTGGGCAGGTTCAGGCTCTTGAGCACGCAGTCGAGAACCAGGGGGCTACCGTCGTCTTCCAGGGCGGTGCCGATGGTGGCGTTGATTTCTTTGCCCTTGGCTTCGGCGCCCTGGCCCAGAATGCCCTTGCGGGGGAAGAAGATTGCCTTGCCCCTTTCGGAAAGCATGGAAAGTACGCTGCAGCCGTTTGCGGAAAGTTCCGCGTTGGCCTGTTCTGCGAGAGGATTGTAGCTCATGACCTTGGTCCTGTTAAAAAATTCCGAGGCCAAAGATAGTTTTTTTAGGGGGTAGAAGGTAGGGTCCAGGGCCCAGGAAATGCAGGAAAAGTGTATATTGGCACTGTGGAGTATTCGGATTGTACAATTCTTGAAAAACTGGAATATCTTTCCCGTTTTTTCCCGGAAAGGGCAGCGGCCTTATACGAGCCGAAGGAGAGCCTTACCTATGGAGACCTCTGGAGTCTTTCGGGCAAGATTTACGCCTACCTCAAGAAAAGGGGCGTCGGCCCCGAAGATACGGTCATGTACTGCCTGCCCAGGGGGCTTGGACTTTATGCCGCCATCGTGGGGACCATGCGTGCAGGGGCGGCCTTTGTGCTTACCGAAACGGACAACAGCGTGCAGAGGACAGCCTTTATCCGCCACGACTGCCAGTGCAGGGAGTACGTGGACGAAAAAGCTTTTCTGGAAATCCTTGCAACGGACCCCATGGATGGATTCGTCCCCGAAAATCTGCATAGTCTCTGTTATATCGCCTACACCTCGGGAACTTCAGGAACACCCAAGGGAGTGCTTCACGAATATGGCTCCCTGGAAAATGCGGGGAAATCGGCTCGATGCGAAGGAAAGCCCTTTTTGCAAACCCGGGATGTTTTTCTCTTGATGAGCCCCCTGAATTTCGTCTCCTTTCCTATTGCCTTTGCCATGGCGGTCACTGCCGGAATAACCGTCGCCATTATGCCGTACGGGTATGGGGAAACCGAAGAAAGGTTCCTGGAGTATTTGGCGCTGAACCATGTCAACGCCGGCTACGTGACGCCCGCTTTTTTGCGAAAACATCCGTCCTTGAAACTGCCCTGGAGGCTGTGCATAATTTCTAGCGAGCCCGCCGACGGCCTGTGTGTGGAGGGAGTCGAATGTTATAATACCTACGCTTCTACAGAAGCGGGCTGCCTCCTTGCGGTCCATAAGTTGAGCCGTCCGGAGACCCCTGCTCTGGTGGGGTTCCCCGAGTCGGATGCTGAACTGCTCGTGCTGAACGAAGATGGGAAAAGCGCGGGCCAAGAGGAGGGCGAAATCTGTTTCAGGTCTCCCTATATTCGAGGTTATCTCCATCTGCCAGGCGAAACAAAAAGGCTTGTTCGCGATGGCATCATCCATACGGGCGATGCCGGAAAATTGACGCCAGGGGGATTCGTTGTCCGTGGCCGTTTTACGGAGATGTTCAAGGTACAGGGCTTCAGGGTTGAACCCGAAGAAATCGAAAGACTGGTTTCAGAAATTTGCGGTATCAAAAACCCCGTGGTCCGCGGGTTTGTCTATAAGGATATCTTTTCCGTAGTTGTTTTTTATACGGGCGAAGCAGATATCGATGTGGTGTCTGCCAGAGAAAAACTGATGAAGGTTCTCCCCGAATATATGGTTCCCACCAATTTTGTCAGGTTGCCCCATTTCCCGATTCTGGAAACCGGAAAACTGGATCGGCGCCGTCTTTTGCCCAAAGAAGGGGACTGGAGCGAATTGGACAAGATAGAATCGTCAAAACTTCCTGTCGTTGGGAAGGGCCGGACATCGACAGTTCTTGGGCTAGGGAAAGACAAGGTGATGAAATTGTTCCATGCATCCGTCCCTTTTGCGACTATCCAGGGGGAATACGAAAAGACCCGTCTGGCGCACCGGATGAACATTCCCTCTCCGGAAGCCTACGATGTCGTTCATTCGCGAAAGCGTTACGGGATTATCATGGACTATGTGCCGGGTGAGAATTTGGAGTCTCTGCTTTTCAGGTGCCCCCGTAGGCGGGACGAACTGCTGAAAAGATATGCCGAAATGGTCAGGAAATTTCACCAGATAAGGGTACAGGATACGAGTTTGCCCGACCAGAAGGAAATGTCCATCTCCATTGCCAAAAATCTGAGCAAGGATAAGTTCTCCGTTCAGGATATCGAAAAGATTTGCAATGTATTCAGGTGCATTCCCGATAGCGACGGCTTTGTCCATGGGGACTGCCATGCCGGAAACGCCATCTTCAACGAAAACGGATTGACCTTTATCGATTTTACCTTGTGCGGCAAGGGACATCCGGTATTCGACTTGGTCTGCATGTATTCCCATTATGTTTTCTTACCCTCTTTCGAAGACGACCAGAGTTACAGGGAACGGACCGGCGTTTCAAAGGGCGAGGCGGAAAATATTTTTGAAAGATTCATCGGTTACTATTGCGATACCCACGACGTAAAATTTTTGGAAGAGACCAAAAGGCAGCTGCAAGGGGTTCTGGCGGCAAGGATTTGCCTCTCGTCGGTGCTTTTCCCGGGTGCCTTTAACGATCTTGTGCTGCGGTCGGTCAAGTCCATCGCTGTCGATTTTTCAGAGAGGTATTGCCGTTCCGGACGTATCAACTGGACCTGGGAGTTATGCTAGAAGAATTACGCCGTCGGTATTCTTGCAGGTTCTACAGGCTCTTTCCGTGGCAAAACGCCATAGAGGCGGAGCATTTGTTTTTCGTCGTCTGCGACGTCATGTTTCTCCATGCGGTAAAGGGAGTGTCCTTTGCCCAGTTTTCTTTTTTGATTTCCTTTTCCTTGCTCTTTTCCGTAATCGTCCAGTACCCCTTGCTCAAATGTATTCACGCCGTGGGAACACGCCGGTCGGTTCAGTTGGGCAGCCTCTTTTTCCTGCTGTCGGCCCTGTGCTTTACCTTTGCCCCGAACTACTGGGTGATTATGGCAGGGGGAATCGCCAAATGTATCGGTTTTACCTTCAACTTGCTGGGGGCCGCGCTCCTTAAAGAAAAACTGGTTCAAGACGGCAGGGACAATGAATATGTGGCATTCCAGTCAGATGCCAACAATATGGCCTGCTTGTTGATGATGCTTTCATCTTTGTTGTGCGGGTTTCTTTTTTCGTGCAATCCCTATTTCCCTATGTTCGGGTGCATAATCTTTTGCGCCTTGGGCGTTCTGTTGTCTTTTATGATAACGTCTTGTTGCGGAACTGTTGAAGAAAAACAAACTGACGAGAAGCCCCAAATAATTAAACGGAACAAGGTGTTTTTAGGCATTCCTCTTCTCGTTTCCTTTGGGCTTTTGACGGCCATGACCGGCATAGGGCTTTCTTATGCCCGTATCAATTTCCAGGAGGCCCTGACTTTAAAGATTGACCTTACCCAAACATTGAAATTGCTTGGGGTCGTGTCTTTTCTGGTCTATCTGTTTCGCTTTCTTTCGAATGTTTTGATGTCGAAATTCTTCAGTCGGTTGGGCCGGAGGCTGTATCTCGCCCTACAGCTGGTACTTGCGGTTTCGCTGGCATTCCAGATTTTGCCGTGGGTGTGCCGCCCGACCGCACCTACACTGTTTTTGCTTTCGTTGGGGTACCTGGGCATGTCCTTTGTCCGTGACCCTTACGTGACTGCGGTTCAGAATGAATCACTCCTGGTGGAGGACCCCATAAAGAGGCAGTCCAATATGGTGACCCTGAATTTCGTAAAGAAGGTAGGCGCCCTGTTCTTGAGCACGGTGTTTACCCTCATGCTCAAGGAAACCTCTATTTCGTCGGTGATGGTGGCGATGTGCACCCTTGCGGCGGTCTCGCTGTTTCTGGCCGCCAGTCAGTTCGTTATTGGTCGGCGGAATCATTAATCTCAAAACTTGTCATTTATTATTCATAAATTATTTCTATCAATTACATAGAAACAATATATTTGACAGTATTAATTCACGAGTGTATATTAAGGGAGTGAAATGAGAAACCCTTAACAAAGGAGTTCATTATGAAAGACAGAAAGTTTGTGCCGTCTGCGCTTACCGCCACGGCCTTTGTGGTGTTTACCCTGGCGATGTATATCCTCTTGGGGTAATTCAATTTTTGTAATGTCATTTTTCTCTCTCTTTTTTTAATATGACGGGTGCCAAAACGCTCGTCATTTTTCGCAATCTATGGCCGTAGTCCATGGACAACGCTAAAATTTGGTTTTTTGCCTATTTTGGGAGCCTTATATATATATTATGGCTGTCGAGGTCTAGGGATTGATTTTGACAAAAAAACGGAATGGGTGTATGAAAAAATTTTGGTGTTTTGGGTTGGCCCTTTGTATGGGCTTTTCTATGGCTCAGGCAGCGCGGCAGATGGAGTGGCTGAATCGCGGCCTAGTTGCCGTTAAGACGAGCGGGGGTGTGTTCCTCAGCTGGCGCGTTCTCGGAACCGATGGCGAGGCAACGGGCTTTAATTTGTATCGTGACGGCGAGAAAATCGCAAGTTTTACCGGTACGCAGGCGAGCAACTATACCGACACGAAGGGAACTACCGCAAGTAAGTACTCCGTGAAGGCCGTTGTCGGTGGCAAGGAACAGGCAGCAGATGCAGCGGTCTCTGTGTGGAATGACCAGTTTTTGACTGTGAATCTTGACCGGCCGAATGGCGGTAGCGACTATACCTATAGCCCCAACGATATTGCGGTAGGCGATGTGGATGGTGACGGTGAATTTGAGCTTATTCTCAAGTGGGATCCGAGTAATTCCAAAGATAATTCGCAGAAGGGCAAGACCGGCAATGTGATCATTGATTGCTACAAGATGAACGGCAAGAAACTATGGCGCATTGACCTTGGTGTGAACATTCGTGCGGGAGCTCATTATACGCAGATGCTCGTTGGCGACTATGATAGCGATGGCAGGGCGGAATTTGCCGTGAAGACGGCCCCCGGCACAAAAGATGGAAGCGGTAGTTACCTGTCGCTCGGTTCGGCGAAGGGTGCCGACCATAGCAAGGATTATAGAAACTCCAACGGATACATTCTCTCGGGACCTGAGTGGCTCACGATTTTCAACGGCGAGACCGGCAAGGAAATGGCGACGGTGGATTATAACCCCGGACGCGGCACGGTCAAGAGCTGGGGCGATAGTTACGGCAACCGCGTGGATCGATTCCTGGCGACAAATGCCTACCTTGATGGCAAAAAACCAAGTATGGTGTTTCAGCGTGGCTATTACACCCGCATGGCGATTACCGCTTACGATTGGGATGGAAAGTCGCTTACGCAGCGTTGGTACTACAACGCAGCTACAAGCGGTCAGGAATGCTATGGACAGGGCAATCACAACGTTTCGGCGGGCGATGTGGATGGCGACGGCTTTGACGAAATCATCGAAGGGAGCTGTGCCATTGACCACGATGGCAAATTCATGTACCGCACGGGCAAGGGCCACGGCGATGCTATGCACCTGAGCGACCTGGACCCCGATAATGCAGGTCTTGAAGTTTGGCAGGTCCATGAAGAAAAACCCTATGGTTACGATTTGCACGATGCCCGCACCGGCAAGTTGCTTTTTAGCGAGACCAGCTCCGGCGACAACGGCCGCGGAGTTGCGGGCGATGTAGATTCAAACAGCCGCGGGCACGAACTTTGGTCTGCAGCCAACTGGAACACCTATACGGCGAAGGGTGCTATCTGGAAGGCGGATAAGCGGCCTGCCTATAACTTCCGCATTTACTGGGATGGCGACCTGCTTGATGAGCTTTTAGACAATACGACCATTAGCAAGTGGGACCACGCCAAGCTGCAGAGCAGTACGATTTTCCAGATGCAGGGCAACAGTTGCAACACCACCAAGGCAACGCCGAACTTTAGCGGAGACATTCTTGGCGATTGGCGAGAAGAAGTCATTCTGCACGATGGGGCGTCTAAGCTTTACATCTACACGACCACGATTCCGACAGAACATCGCATGTATACGCTGGCCCATGATCCAGTTTATCGCCTGGGAATGAGCTGGCAGAACACCGCCTACAACCAGCCACCGCATCTAGGATTTTGGCTGCACGGCAACAAGGGCAAGTTCCCGGTGCCCGATATTACGCTTATTGGCGACAACACGCCGAAGGCGGCCGCAATCGTGAAACAGGGGGCAGGAAGTTCTAGCCAGTTTATCGTGAAGGGTGATGCCATTGTGCCGTTTACTTTTGCGATTCAATATGCCGATGGGGCTACGGTAGAAGGCCTTCCGGCGGGAGTAACAGCGGCTTGGAACGCTTCCACAAGTTCGCTCTATTTTAGCGGGACTCCGACTGTAGAAGGTGAATTTACCTATACGATTACGACCAAGGGTGGAAATGCTGACTTTGGCGAGGCTACTCGCAGCGGGACTATCACTATCTTGAGCGTTGTAGAATCCGGTCCGGCACCGGTGTCGATTTTGAGTGACATTGAGGCTGCTGTTCCGACCGATGCGAAGGGCATGGCAAATAATAACCATGAAAACTTCCGTGGCGAAGGATTCTACGACTTTGAAAATAGCCTGGATAGTTATGGTATTTACCACCTTGTTTCGCCAAAGGCCTACGACAATGCCACGATGGTGCTGCGCTATGCTCACGGAAAGACGGATACGCGCCGCATTATGGTGAAGATGAATGACGACCTGATTGGTTCGCTGACCTTCGCGCCGACTGCGGATTGGGATACGTGGGATTCCGTAATGGTTTCTGTAAACTTGAAGGCGGGCCTCAACATTCTTTATTTGAAGTCCCTGGAAGAAAACGGAGCTCCGAATTTAGACCAATTGGCTTTCGACGTACCGGGAGTGAGCCTTTATGAGAGCGAATCTCAGCTTTCGGGAATAGACTCTCTGCAAGTAAAGGCAGGCGAGTCTGAAAGTGCGGCACTCAATTCAAATCTCCGCCTCGCTAATGGCGTATATGTGAACTTTAGTGAAAATACGATTGTCACACACCATGGCGGCAATGTAGAATTGGGCTTTTTTGACATGAAGGGCCACTGTATAGCGCGAATTGCCAAGAACGTTCCGGCAGGGAATACTGACCTGGGCGAACAGGTAAAAAATCTACCTGGAGGAATTTACGTGGTTCAGGTAAAGTTCAACGGCAAGAAACTTAAAAACGTGATGCGAACAAAAATCAACAGGTAAAAATTAATCTCTCAAATCCCCAACCGAAGCACCCCGGCGAATGTCGGGATGTCTTTTATTGTAGACAAATGAAATTTTTGCTGGTTGTCTAGGGACAACCCTTAATTTGCAAAACCCTACCCTTGTTGTGTAAACGAGTGTAATTTTTATGGTATAGGAGATTATTATGGGATGCTTTAGACATAAAATGTTGACATGGGCGTTTGCCCTTGGACTTGTGGGGGTGACCCATGTTTATGCGGGTTCCCCGATTGTCAAGGTGGACTTCGACATGAGCGGGCGCAATTCGAGCGAAGTTACGGAGCCCAACTATATTCCGTGGGTGGTTTCGGGTGTCACTTCCAAGGACACGACCCTTTCGGGCGTAAAAATCGGAATCGCCGGTAGCAGAAATATTAAGGCCACCTGGTACAAGGCGGGCGTGCAGTCCCCGAGCTACGCAAAACTGGTTTGCGACGGCGTGATTATTGAAAACGGCGGTAACATTACGCTCACTTTCTCGAATCTTGCCGCTGGCTCGCACAGTTTGTTGCTTTATCTTAACGATGTCAGCGGTACGGCGACATCGAACAGCATCGATGTCTATGTGAATAACTCCAAGCAAACTTCCGTGAATCCGACGAACCGTGCGCTTTCGACATCCGAGGCCGCTACGGCGTATGTGACGTTCTCTGTAAGCGGGACTTCCGCTTCTACGGCAATCAAGTTGAATCTGAGCACGGCGACTTTGAATGCGTTTGAACTCGATGTTCCGAATGTGGCGGCACAGGCTTCCAGCCCTTCACCAACGGATTTGGATTACCACACCCCACACGACAATGGCGCTCTCACGCTGACCTGGACGGCGGCAAGCGGCGCGACCAAGCACCGCGTATTCTTTGGCACGGATTCTACCTCGGTCGCAAAAGCAACAACTAGCACGACAGCGATTTACAAGGGCGAACAGTCCGGCACGACCTACAAGGTTTCGGGAACGACTCCGCTTTCGACTTATTACTGGCGCGTAGATGAAGTGAACGGTTCTACGGTGACTCAGGGCAATGTGTGGAGCTTTAAGCCGGGACGTCTTGCATTTGAAGGTGCCGAAGGCTATGGCCGTAACGCTCTCGGTGGTCGTGGTGGCAAGGTGGTTTATGTGACAAACCTGAACGACGATGGCGCAGGCAGTTTGCGCGAGGCGTGCACGGCGGATATTGGCCCGCGTACCATTATGTTCAAGGTGGCGGGCATGATTCAGCTCAAGTCCCGCTTGGTGTGTAATCATAGCCAAGTGACGATTGCAGGACAGTCTGCGCCGGGTAAAGGAATTACCATTAAGAGTGCTCCCATCGGTTTTACCGGCAACGACATGATTATCCGTTTTATGCGAGTGCGTCTGGGATACGGTCAAACTTATGACGGAATGGGACTCACCGGTGGCGACCACAGCATTCTGGATCACGCATCTATCAGCTGGACCATTGACGAGGCGTTCTCTAGCCGCGGCGGCAAGAATATCACTCTTCAACGCACCTTGATTTCGGAAGCCTTAAACGTGGCCGACCACCAGAATTATCCGTCGGGTACGGGGCATGGATACGCGGCGACCATCGGTGGTGACATCGGAAGTTTCCACCACAACTTGCTGGCCCATAACGAGGGCCGTAACTGGAGTATGGGCGGCGGCCTTGATGGTAATGGTTATTATGCCGGTCGCTTGGATATTTTCAACAATGTGGTCTATAACTGGGAAGGCCGCGTCACGGATGGCGGCGCTCATGAGGTGAACTTTGTCGGCAATTACTACAAGGCGGGAGCTGCATCGCGCATCTTGGATTATGTGCTGAGTGCGGATCTCGAAGGAACTGGCAATGGTTCGCAGGCGTATTACTTCCACAACAATGTCTTGCAACTTAAGGATGGCTCGTTTAAGTGCGATGGTACGAATGACGGTAGCACATCGAATGGCGGGTCCGGAAAAGCAGACGCCTGCAAACGCTACACCCTGAATAATGGACAGAATCTCAATTGGAATGTGTGGAACAGCAAGCCCTTCTTTGAATCTTATGCGACCATCCAGGGCGCAAAGGCTGCCTATAAGGACGTGTTGAGCGATGTGGGCCAGCGTATGCCAATTTTAGACAACCACGATCAGCGTATGATTCGCGAAACCAAGAACGGAACCTATAGCGCCACGGGTTCCAAGAGCGGACTCCCCGGAATCCCTGACCGTGAAACTGATGTCACCGATACCGCGAATATCAAGGGCTGGGAACCGTATCCGAGTGCGAGCTGGGCAGACGGTTACGATAGCGACCTTGACGGTCTCCCGGACTGGTGGGAAAATATGTATGGCTATAATCCGAAATCCAAGAGTGGCGACTTTAGCGATGCGAATAAGGACCGCCTGGGTGATGGTTGGACAGAACTGGAACGCTACCTGGAGTGGATGGCTCGCGCCCACTATACTTTTGCAAAGGGTGAAACCCAGGTGATTGACCTTTCGCAGTTTACTGCAGGCTATGACAACGGAACTTACACGGTTTCCGCTCCGACAGGCGTGACTGCAACTGTGAACGGCTCCAAGATGACGGTCAAGCTTGCCGATAATTTCGGTGGCGTTGGCTACATCAAGTTTACGCTTAAGGACAAGGAAGGCGACTCCTTCGGCCGTTATATCGGCGTGACCCAGCAACTTGCCGCAAGTGCTACTACTCCCACAAGTTCTTCTTCCTCGGAAGCTGTTACGCCGGCATCTAGCAGTTCCGTGACTCCGGCTTCTGCTGCAGGAAGTGCCGACGGTGTTTACCAGGCCGAAGATGGAACGCTTGCAAATGACGCAATCTTTGAAGACCGCAACACAGGATTTGCTGGAACGGGCTATGTGAACTTTGCTGCAACCGCAGGCAGTTCCACGAAGATCCCTGTAACAGTAAAGGCTGCTGGTGAATACACCGTGACACTCACCTACGCCCTTGGCAAAGACGAAACACGTAAACTTTGCATTAGGGTGGGTGGTGAAGAAGCCGTACAGATGGAATTTGCCTCAACGGGAACATGGACTGACTGGAAAACGGTCGACATTACACTCAACCTTGTTGCCGGTGTGAACGAAATTGAGTTTGCTACCATTGATGGCGATGGGCCGAATTTGGATCAGATTAAGCTCACCCTGTCGGAAAATATATCATTTGTCGTGCCGAATTCTGTAGCAAAATTCCATTCTAGCGTTTCGAACAATATCGTGTTCATGACCGGGGTTCCGCAGAATGCAAAAATTACCGTGACTGATTTTAGTGGCAAAAACCTGATGACACAAAAATCTATCGTGACGACAAACGGCACGGCATCGGTAAGCCTCCAAGATTACGGCTGTGGCATTTACCTAGTGAATATTCGCAGTATTTATGGTAGTGCCAAGTTTAACAAGACCATCAAGGTTATGCGTAGATAAGTCGCAAATGGAACCTTATACACTTAACAAAAAAGGCCTAGGCTCGAATGAGTCTAGGCCTTTATCGAAAGCGTCTATTCTTTCCCGCCGACGGGGAAGAGGGCGAACTGCAGTTGGAAAACCTTGTCGCTGGATTCATCTTCTTCGGCGATGAGGGCGATCTCTTTGCGGAAGGCGTTGATGCGCTCTACGATGCGCTCGTAGCCCTCCTGGCTTATGCCGAGGGTGAGCCCTGAAATGTGACGCGTGCCCGGAGGGTCGCGGTCAATAGAATCGGCGGCGAGCTTTAGGCATTGCTGATGGTATCCGCGGAGCGCGAGTCTCGAAGTGCGGTCGCCGGTAGTGATGGCGTTTTCGGTAAGCGTGTAGTTGCCGCCCTTGTCTTTTTTAATGAGCAGGCAGTCTTCGAGAAGCTTTACGGACTTTTTTGCTTCTTCGGCGGTGATGCGGGGGTGTACCCTTTTTGCGAGTGTCTCGTAGTCACCGTCAAAACCGAACATGCCGATAAGGCTGCGTATGGTGAGGTGCCTCCAGTCTGAATACACCATGTATTGCGTGTGCCCGAGCAGGTGCTGCTTTTCGGCAAATCGCACGACCTTGAGTACGGCCTGCATCTCGTTAAATGCAGCGTTCCTTTCTTCGGTGGTTTCGGCCTGGTTGAACTTGACGAGGGCTATAAAGAATTCCGTCTCGTGCTTGCCGAGTCGAAGCCCGCTTGCAACTTTAGGAATGCTCTGGCTCGAAAGGTTCTTGTCGCCGTTCATGACGCGGCTGATGAAATCTTTCGCCTTGAAACCGATCTTGTCCGAGAACACGCGGAGCGAGAAGGCCGGGTTGGCCTCCTTCTTTGCGTTGTAGTAATCCTTCAGAAATTCCCGGTAGTCCAGGTATTCGAAGATTTTCTTTGTCGGTTTCGTGACTCCCATGCCATAAATGTAAGAAAAAAGCCTGTTTGCGGTGCTGGGCGATATATAATAGCGTTGTCCAGGAACAACGGTAAATTGGGGTCGACGGAAAAATTGGTGGCAAAAACACCCTTTTTGAGGTAGATTTTACCTAGTTCCCGCGAAAGTCGTGCAGATGTCTGCGTTGTCCGGGAAAGGGTGTATTATGTTGAAAAGGATGTTTGGAACCGTGGCGTGCGGAGTGTGGGTTGCCGTCGCGGCGATAAGCCCCTCCGAGGTGGTGTCGCTTCCGGGCGACGCCGCCTACGGTGGTGGTGACAAGGTGGGTTCGCAGCTGGTGGCCGCGACATACAATGCGGGTGAGGGTCCGGGTATCTGGATTGTGGCCGATGGCGGCTACAGGCTCTACCACAATGGCGCGCTCCTTGCCGAAGACAATCAGGCGGGCCGCGTGCGCTTTGTGCCGATGACCTTCTTGCCGGGTGAGAACGCGATTTCGGTCGTGGGCGTGAACGGCCAGGGTGCTCCCGGTGTCATGGTACAGATTGATGACCTCGACAAGTCCTACTATTCCGGCAGCGGCTGGAAATCGAAACCCGTGGTAAGCAACAACTCCTGGAAGAACAAGGGCCGCGACCTTAGCCAATGGGGTGGGGCGACTACCCTGAACTATGCGAGCAACAAGCTCCCGAGCGGGGCTGCCCTTACGGGATTTGCAGCGAATACGCAGGCCAAGTGGATCTGGAGCGGCGCGGAAACCGACCCGATGGCGGTTTTGCTGTTCACGTTCAACGTGAAGGCCGAAGGCTTCGGCGCCAATACCACCGGCGGCGATGCGGGTAACATCGTTATCGCGAGCGATACCGCCACTATTCGTAAGTATATGCAGAGTAACGATGCGGTGACAATCCTTGTGCCCGAAGGTACTTACGACTTCAGAAAGTTCGTAGATGCGGCCACATCTGCCGCCAATTCGGGATGGACTTGGTGCAAGTCTTCCTGTGGCAACACTGTCAATTCCAACAACACCTTTTACCGTATCAGCTTTACGCAGAACAGCTGTTCTGGCCTTAGCGAACAGACCACGATGGTGTCTGCGGGTGAAATCAAGAGTTGGAGCAACTGGATTACGACCAAGGGCAACAAGAGCCTCGTGGGTATGGGCCGTGGCGCAAATATGCGCGGTGTTTCGTGGTCAAACCGTTCCTACGAAGGTGCCAAGAACAACATTTATCGCAACTTGGCCCTTTACGATGTGAACCCGCACCTTATTGAGGGGGGCGATGGTCTCGAAGTGAGCGGCAGCGGCGGCAAGGAAGTTGAAAATATGTGGTTCGACCACATCAGCTACAAATGGATTAGTGACGGCATGGACTTGGAATATGTCAAGGGCATCACCGTTTCGTATCTAGACTATGATGGCAGCAACGAGTACAACTGCTACTATTACGATCCGTATATGCACCTGGTCGAAACGGCGCAGCTGACTTTTGCGAATGTCTATTGGCACAATTCTTTTGGACGCGTTCCCAAGGTGACGAGCGAGGCGGATGGTTCCTACGCCTCGATGGTCCACATCTACAATTCCTATGTGGATTACAACCACTGGCATGTGATTGATGCCTCCGGGAAAAGCGACAAGAAGACGCAAGTCCTTTACGAAAACAACTATGTGAAAAATCCGCAAATTCAGGTGGCCGGAAAGGATGCCTATTCCTTGATCAAGTTCAAGAATACGACGGTCACCGGAGCAAAGAGTTCCACCCCCTATAACAACAATGGAACATCTCAGGCGTCGGTGTTCAACGACAATGTCTTTACGCCTTCTTATTCTTACGAACTACGCAGCAATTCAAGCCTTCCTACCGACCTCCCGAAACTTGTGGGCGTGGGTGGCCGCTATGGCAAGATGCCCGAATACAACCAGGCTTTCGGACTGAGCAACAAGGCGGCGACGGTCTCGATGACCGCCCCTGCGTCGGGTGCGAAGTTCGAAGTGGGTGCGACGGTGACCTTGAAGGCCGACGCGAAGGATAGCGATGGTTCCGTAAAGAGCGTCGCCTTCTATGTGGGCAATACTTTGGTCGGCTCTGCGACAAGCGCTCCCTACCAGGTCAACGCGAGTGGGCTTGAGCCGGGCATGTATTCCGCAGTTGCAGTCGTGACGGACAATTCGGGTCTTTCGCAGATGTCCGCGTTCGTGACCTTCTCTGTCGAAGGGACTGCCTACCCTGAGGTTGTAAAGTGCGGTGGGGGTTCCAGCAGCCAGAGCATCAACCTGGGCGAACCGATTGTGGATTTCTGCTACACTTGGAGCGGCGCCGAGACGGTCGTGCCCCAAGGCTTCCCGGCGGGTGTTACGACTAGCATCGACAAGGAAAACCGCAAGATTTCTATCAGCGGTACTCCCACTGCGGCTGGCGAATACGCCTTCACCGTCACGGCCACCAACAATGATTCCACATTTATTAAGAGAGGTCGCATTGTGGTGACGGACCCGAACGCTCCTGTGTCTTCTTCAAGTGCTGAACCGGAGTCTTCTTCGGGTGAATCGGGCGAAGTCGTGGAATCCAGCAGCGGGACGACCTCTATCACCACCCGCGCAACAAACTTCGCGACCGAGGCCGAAACCGCGTACTACCGTATATTCGACATGCAGGGTAGGCCGCTCTATTTCGGCGACAGAATGCCCTCGCATATGCCTGCCATCCGCATCATCGTCGTAGAATATTCTCAAAAGGGTACGGTAATGCGTCGTTATGTACAATAAACCCTTCCATTTTTCTTGATTCTTATTTATATTGGTATTGATGAGATCCTGTAAGAATATCCTGGCTATGTTGGCGGCGGCTGCCGCCTTTTCGGGGTGTTCTTCTGCCGATAAGGTGGCGGGTAACAGTGCTGAGACTGGTTCTCCGGAACTTGCGGGAATTTTGGTGCTAAATGACGGCAAGCTAGCCGCCCATGCGCGTGTACAATGTGTGCCTGAAGGCTACGATGCTACGTCCGATAAGGCGTTGCCGACCGCTTTTTTAACCGAGACAGATGAGAACGGCTATTACAGCTTAGATTCTGTGCCCGATGGAACGTATGCACTAGAAGCTTTCCACGAGAAATCGGGCAAGCGTCTCTTGGTGCAGGGAATTAAGGTGACAGAAGATGATTCTGTGGCCGTAAGCGATACACTGCGTGCGCCGGGGGTGGTGAAGATTAAGGGGCCTGGTAGTCTTGAAGAGGGCGCAACGGGTGTTGCGACGGTACTCGGGACGACCATTCATAGGGCGGTGAAGGTTTCCCATTCCGTGATTGTGGTGGATAGCCTGCCGGCAGGTTCACTTAATTTGCGGGTAATCTTTGGTCGTGAGCAGCTTAGCCCGCTGACTTTTGAGAAGGTTAAAGTTGTAGCTGGTGATACGGAGACCGTTGTATTGCCGAGTGTGATTGAGCCGGATGCCGGGATTTCTTGGGATTCTGTTTCCTTTAACTTTGTAGCCCCGCTTGCACTTCCCAAGGGTACGGATACGCTGACATCTTTCGTGAGCAATATTCCGATTGCCATTCGCCTGACGGCAGACAACTTTCCCTTCGATTCGATTGCGAATATGAACGGCCGTTGGGAGGCCGTGCGCATATCGAAAAATGGCAACCGTAGCAAAAAACTTCCGATTTCGTACCCCGATTTTGATAAGCGTGCAAAAGAGGCTGTGCTCTGGGTGAACGTAGATTCGCTGAACGTGGGTGATTCACTGGAACTTTCTTATGATGGCTTGCAGTATTCCGCCTACGCACGGGATGTTTTTCCGACGAACCGAAGCTACTCTCTGGTGTGGCATTTTGGCAATGCCCTTTCTCCTGTTACTGATGCTTCCGAGTATGGTTATTTTGATGGAAGTGCACTTAGTTCTGTTTATTCAGATGCGTTCGTCGATGGTGCTGTGGGCGGCGGTATAAAATTTGATTCGGCTTATTACTTCTATGTTGACAATTCTGCGAAGCCCGACAGCGCACGTAAGGTGAACTTGAACTTTGATGGTAGTGGATATTTCTGTTTTTCGGTGTGGGTAAAGCTTGATGCAGTTGACAAGGAACAAACCATTTTTGAAAAGGCCAAGGAATACGCGTTGCGTTTTGATCCGGCCAAGGGCTTTGTCGTAGAACTATGGGTTCCTGGTGCGGATTCTGATTCTGTAAAATACGCTTGGGCGTCCGGTAAATCGAGTGTTAAGGCCGGCGAATGGACCTACATTGCATTTAGCCATCATACAAATTCTCAAACAAACTTCTACGTAAACGACCTTAAGGTTGAATCAGACCCAGAAGAAACGGCCTGGACGGATGCTCGTAATTTGACTGACTTTAAGGTCGGAGGCTTTGCCGGCGTAATTGACGAACTTATGCTCGGCGGGTGCTTCCGCGATGATTCCTGGACTCGCCTTACTTATTTGAACCAACGTCCCGATAATTACTGGCCTGTGGTTACGCCTAGATAGGCTTATAAGAACTGTATTTGGCTTTAATCCATTCAGGGCTACGTGCCCCCGTTTCTACGATTACATTGCTGATTGCGCCGTTCCAGGTCTCAGTCTCGATTTCGTTACCGCCTATGCGGAAAGGTACACTGCGGTTCAGTTTGTTGGGAACGAATTCCATTGAGAATTCGGTGCCGTTGGTACCCGTAATCGGGACGGGCTCGCCGTTCACGTACATGCTCACCAGGTGGTTCCTAGAAACGAGTGTCAAGAAAATCCATTCACCGACAGGAATAGAGGCCGAATCCCCGAAGTACACTGCTTCGTGCAGGGCAGGATAATCCTTTCGGGCCATGCCGGTTTGCCCGGCTTTACAATTTCTGTACCCTATGCGGGCAATTACTTGTTACGCGTAGGCAATCGGCTGGGCCGTATCATGGCAAGGTGACGGGAAAATCCCACTTTTTAGGGAGAGGAACGTGCCAGCCGTCCAAAGAGAATTGTATTTTTCTGTGCGGTACCGAACGATACCTTTAAAAATGCACAAACTGCAAAAAAGGTTAAATTATGCTTGATTTGAACACTGTCGATTGGAAGACGCTCCCCTTCGGTTATTACGATACCGATTACAATGTCCGCTGCTACTACCGCAATGGCAAGTGGGGCAAGGTTGAACTTTCTTCTTCCAAGGACATCAGCATCCACATGGCCGCTACTTGCTTGCACTACGGCCAGGAAGGTTTCGAAGGCCTCAAGGCTTACACGGGCAAGGACGGCAAGGTCCGTATTTTCCGCGTCGACGAGAATGCCAAGCGCATGCAGAACACCGCGAACCGCGTGCTCATGGCCGTGCCGCCGGTCGAGCTGTTCCGCGAGATGGTCCACACAGTGGTGAAGGCCAACGCCCGCTTTATTCCGCCGTATGGTCATGGTGCAACGCTCTACATCCGCCCGCTCCTCATCGGTACGAGCCCGGAAGTCGGTGTGAAGCCCTCCGACGAATACCTGCTGTTGATGTTCGTGACTCCGGTGGGCCCGTACTTCAAGGACGGTTTCAAGCCCGTGGATATGATGATTAGCCGCAACTTCGACCGCGCCGCTCCGCAGGGTACGGGTACGGTGAAGGTCGGCGGTAACTACGCTGCCAGCTTGCTTTCCCTCGCCGAAGCCAAGAAGCTCGGCTACTCCAGCACGATTTATCTGGACGCGAAGGAAAAGAAGTACATCGACGAATGCGGTCCGGCAAACTTCTTCGGCATCAAGGGCAAGACCTACGTGACCCCGAAGTCCGAATCCATCCTGCCGTCCATTACGAACAAGAGCTTGCAGCAGTTGGCTGAATACCTCGGCTACACCGTGGAACGCCGCCAGGTGCCCTTCGAAGAACTCGCTGAATTCTCCGAAACCGCCGAATGCGGTACCGCCGCCGTGATCACCCCGATCAAGAAGATTGTGGATCCGGTTGCCGGTAAGGAATTCACCTACGGTGACGGCAAGAATCCGGGCCCGGTCTGCACGGAACTTTTCACGAAGTACACTGCTATCCAGTTTGGCGAAGCGGAAGACCCGTTCGGCTGGACTGAAGTGGTGGACGTGTAATTGACAGTGGTGTCATCCTCGCGTAGGCGAGGATCTCCTAAACATGTTTATTTCCCGCAGTGCCTGCTGCGGGATTTTTTTTGACAAGGGAAAAACAAGTAGTATATTTTATAATGAACTTTTTGATGGGTGAAAATATGCTGATAGAAAAAATCAAATCCCCTGCAGATGTGAAGAAGATGGACGCGGAAAGCCTGAAGGCGCTCGCGGCAGAAATCCGCACGGCGCTTTTGAACAAGATTTCAAAATGCGGTGGGCATTTGGCTCCGAACCTCGGATTCGTGGAGCCGACCATCGCATTGCATTACGTTTTTGAATCGCCCAAGGACAAGATTGTCTACGACGTCAGCCACCAGAGCTATACGCACAAAATTTTGACAGGCCGCGCCGAAGCGTTCCTGAATCCGGAAAAATACTGGAGCGTTACGGGCTACACCGAACCCTGCGAAAGCGAACACGACCAGTTCATGATTGGCCACACTTCGACCTCGGTGAGTTTGGCACTCGGGCTTGCAACCGCCCGCGATATCAAGGGCGAAAAGGGCAACGTGATTGCAGTAATCGGCGACGGTTCCCTGAGCGGCGGTGAAGCGTTCGAAGGCCTCGACAATGCGGGCGAATACGCCACCAACTTTATCGTGGTCGTGAACGACAACGAAATGTCCATCGCCGAAAATCACGGCGGTCTTTACGGGAGCCTCGCGGAACTCCGCAGAACGCAGGGCAAGAGCGAAAACAATTACTTCAAGAGCCTCGGCTTTGACTACCTGTATGTAGAACAAGGTAACGACATCGAATCGCTCATCGCCGCGTTCAAGCAAGTGAAGGATTCTACAAAGCCCGTGGTCGTGCACATCCACACGCTCAAGGGCAAGGGTTACAGTTTTGCCGAAAATTCCAAGGAAGGCTTCCACTGGGCCGCACCGTTTGATATTCCGACCGGTGTTGTGAACTGGGGCAATGGAGAATCGTACGGCAACATTCTCGGCGAATACCTGATGAAGAAAATCAAGGCAGACCCGAAAGTCGTCGTGATTCATTCCGCGGTTCCTGCAGGTATCGGATTCTTTGCCGACCGCCGTAAAGAAGCGGGCAAGCAGTTTATTGACGTGGGTATCGCCGAAGAGCACGCCGTCGCTCTCGCCTCCGGACTCGCGAAGGGCGGCGCAAAGCCCGTGTACAGCACTCACAGCACGTTCATCCAGCGCACCTACGACCAGCTTTCGCAGGACCTGTGCGCGAACAACAACCCGGCAACGATTCTTGTGACCATGTCGGGCGCTGACGGCATGAATGACACCACGCACCTCTGCATTTTCGATATCCCGATGATGAGCAACATCCCGAACCTGGTGTACCTCTGCCCCACCTGCGTAGAAGAGGCAATCGCCATGATGGATTACGCCATTGACCAGACAGAACACCCCATGGCCATCCGCATCCCGAACGGAGTCGCACACCGCAGCGTAAAATTTGACACGGATTATTCCAAGCTGAATACATATAAGGTTGACAAGCGCGGAAGCAAGGTGGCGTTCATCGGTCTCGGCAGCTACTACGCCCTCGCTGAAAGTGCCGCGGCGGAACTCGCAAAATCAGGAATCGACGCGACCATCATCAACCCGCGATTTGCCACGGGCATCGACGAAGCTACGCTCACGGGATTGTGCGCCGACCATCAGGTCGTCGTGACGCTCGAAAACGGCGTGGTCGATGGCGGCTTCGGCGAAAAGATCGCCCGCTTCTACGGCAACAGCGACATGCGCGTGCTCGTGAAAGGCCTCAAGAAGGAATTCTACGACAAGGTGCCCTACGGTGAGCTCATGGAAAGGAACCGCCTCACGCCCAAGCAGATTGTGGAAGATGTGATGGCAGCGCTGAGGTAGGGCGGGCTAACGGAATTGAAAAACTCCCCGAGCGCTAAGGCCGGGGAGGGGTTTACTTGGTCGTTTGGAAAATATCATTCTAGATGGTTTCCGCGAGCTTTTGCATCTTCTCGAAATCGTGGGTAGGATTGTCGACCACTTCGGGGATGCCGAAAGCATCCTCTTTCAGCGTGAGGCCGTACAGCCCGATATCATCGGCAAGTTTCGTTCCTTCGTAAACCTGCAAGGGAAACGCCCCCACCTTCCCGACCCCATAGCTCTTGATAATCCCAATATCGCGAGCGAAGGAATCGTAAGTTTGCAACGGAAGCCCGTAAATCAGGGTGACCATCGTCGCGACGCCAAGTTCCCTACAACGGTCCAGTTTCTCCCGAAGTTGCGCTTCGGTCTTGTGGCCACCACGCTGAATAGTCTTGAGCACCGTCGGATCAAGGCTCTGCACGCCTATTTCGAAACTCACGTTCGAGTTCAGCGAAGCCTCTTCCATAAAGCGCTCTGTCAACAGTTCCGGGCGAATCTGCAGCGTAACCTTTCCAGTGAAACCGACCTTGCGGATCAGCTTTAGGTACTGTTCCCCGTGCCCTTCATAATCGTTGAAGAGCGGGTCCAGAACATTCAACTTTTTCACGCCGCGTTCCTTGAACAACTTGAGTTCGTCAAGATGACGCTCGTAATTGTCGATGCGGTACACCTTGCCCGAAAGCGTATCGCGATGCTTGCAGAAGGAACAGCGGAAAGAACACCCGCGGCGGGTTTCTGCCCGCACGGTATTGACGCCACCTTCAAGGGATATGGCGCCCGAAAGATACGGAGATACGAGTTCCCCGAACCTGGGTAAATCCATCACGCGGGCAACCCCCTGGTTGATATAGTGGCGCAAGTTCGCGAATATCTTTTCGCCGTAGCTGAGCGTAAACATATCCGCGAACGGAAAACGCCTGCGGAGTTCCTCTTCACTCCCAAAAATGGAGGCTCCCCCCAGCATAATGAAGATGTTCGGAACGCGTCGGCGAAGTTCCGCGCCAGCGAGCGCAACCATCTTCTCGCACCAGCCGAAAACGCTGAATGCGATTACGTTATACCCACCGATAAGCGCCCTAGTGACAACCTCGCTTGCCACGAGATTCCAGTCGATATTGAAATCGCCGTTCAATTTTTGAAAGCGATTCAAATCGCTAGTAAACACATCAAGCGTATCGCCCGCATTAGCCGGGCTATTCCGGAACGCGGAGACAAGGCAACTCGCGCCATAAGCGTCGTGCGGCTCGTTTTTGCGGCAGAAATTGCTGCCTACGAGCAATACGCGAAGCGGAGTATGAAGGAATGGGGGAGTCATGGGGACCTCCTACCACGGGTAAACGTTGCTAGTGATATGCCAACCGAGCTTTTCGGGGCACTCATAGATTTTAAGCCACCTTTGAGTTACATCCATCCTCGCCGATGCGCTGTAATTTGCCTCGCTAAATGTTGCATAGAGCTTCTTGAGACGCCCCCGCTTGTCGCGGCAATCACAGCGACGCTCTGCAACGGGAGCATGGCTAACCCTGCGCAGACGCTTCATCAGGGTGGCGGTAGGGATGGAGGAGAGGGTCTTGGTAATAGTCATTTTTTCGTCCTTTGTTGAGGTGTACGATGTGATTACGGCATTATTTCCGCGTTCTAATGAAAAATTAAGTGGCGCGAAAGGGACAAAAAGGGACAAACCCTTGGACCAAAAATGGCGATTTAAACCAAATTTCGCTATTTTTTTTCTTTTTTTTTACGAAAAAAAATTCCTGGGAATTTTTTTGTTTATATTAAAGACATGAAAAAACTGCTTTTTTCCCTTTCTCTTCTCTTTTTCGTCTGCAGCTGCGGTTCCGACGCTGCAGATAACGCTTCCACCAAACAGGCCGCCGAATGTAACTGCGATTGCGACAAGGCAGCGGACACTCCCGAAATCAAGAAGGACGAGTCTAAGTTGGGCAAGTTCCTCAAAGAAGGCGCCAAGTTGGGCGTCGCTGCAGCAGCCGGTGCCGCTGTCGCAAACAAGATGCATTGTGAACGTTTTGATATCGAAGTGGAATACCTCATGCTGGATGCATGCCTCAACAGCTGTTCGGGTGTAGCCGACAGGGCCTCCCGCATCAGCAAATGCGCTCGTGCCATTCAAGACATGGAATGTTCTGAGGGCCTCTCGCGCGGGGAAATCAGCCAACGCGTGAATAACAGCTGCCCCTTGCAGTAAATGAAAGAAAAGCCCAGACTCACTCCAGAAGAAGAAATGCTTGCCGCCGAGTGGCGGGAAGTCCGAAACGAGCTTTTCTCTATGTTCAAGGAAAAGCAGTTGGACTTTCGCAAAGCGGCAGAACGTTACGAGATTGAATTGCATGAGGACGACTTCGATTATGAATTCAATTATGAAAGAGTGAAGAAGTTCTGGAAGAAGCTGCCCAAGCTCGGCGCCTCCGCAGAAGAACTGAAGGATGACCATCCCGAGAAGGCGCGGCTTTCCCGCGCCCTGGAATACCTGAAGGCCGTTCGCACATTTCTCCTTGAAAAAGGCGGGCTTGTCGTTGGCAAGAAAGACAACGATTCCAAGCGTCGCCTCATCAAAGCCAGGGGAATTGATTTCTGGAATTCCTTCCATAAGCAGGTTATCAAACGAGTCGAGGACGAAGAAGCTGCTGAAGAGCAAAAGTGATGTTCTCAGAGCAAACGTCCTTAATCATCGTCGTCATACACAGGAATGTGGCCTATCCAACCACAGTAGGGACACCATACATTACCTTCGGAATCTGACGAAGCAACCCACCCGTGCCATCTGCAAAATTCTCGGTTATTGGATGAAAATCCGATGCCATAAAGTTCTTCTTTTGTCATAAAACTCCTTTTGTATTTTTTGTTGAGGTTTAGGCTGTAATCCCTTCGAAGGTTCGCAAATGCGCGCGGGTCGCTCGACGTGCAGGGAACGATGAAGAACTTAGTCGCTCCATCAGCAACATGGCGCAAAATGGGGTGTTTTGCATGCCGAGCCAAGGCCCATCGGCCACTCCTGAGCATAGCGTTGCACATTTCGTTGATTTTGGAGTCATTTGAGATGTTTGACATGGTTAGGTTCCTTTTTGGAAGAGTTTTTGCCTTTTCGGCTACCCATAAAACAAAAAAAATCCCCCTGGAATTACCAAGGGGAAATTGAAAAACGTTTTTGTCTTATTTTAGTAATGAAGCTAAATACTTCAAAATTAGCTTTTGTTCATTTTCGGAAGGGTATCTTATGCATTGTGGATTTCTCATTTGCCATTGCCACATGGCTTCTGCAAAGTAGGACTTTTTCATTTTTTCCCAATGGTCATTATATTCTGCGATAAGATAGGTACAGAGACGTTTTACGCATTTTAGCCAGCCCATCTCAATTGCAAAAAGAGTGCAATCATATAATGGAATAACTCCATTGGGAAAATCATGAGGCTTTTGGGGAATGTCCTTGCAAGGGTCAAAGTGAAGATTGATTAGCAAATCAATTATTTTAAGCAATTCATTCTCATCAATGAAACTGCAGGAACTATCGAATAAAAATTCGTTTTGCGTTAAGAGTTCATTGTAGAAAAGAGAGACTTCTCTTGTGTTGCCATCACCAAAATATTCAGGTGATTTAATAAATTGATTAACTCTATTAACATAAGGGTTTTCATATTTGCATCCGTTATTTTTTGCCCAGAGTTGTTTATATGTTTCTAGCACCGCTAAAAAATAATTGTTAGAATCATTTTTTACTGTTTCAATATTAAATAAGGGTATGACATCTTCTACGATAGTGCATTTCCCGATATTGCAAACGGTATATAATAAATTTTGATCATTACGAAATGTTAACTTTGAAACATCAATATCAGCTTCTTTATAGGCTGGCAAAATCATCTTGAATATTTTATAGGCGTTTTCAAGTTCTTCTGCGTGAACCTTATTGTAATCATAATATTTTTTGAGAGCCTTTCTCGCGTTTGGAATAATAAAGTTTATTATATCATCGTTGCTAATATGTTCAAGAGAATGGGGAACTAATACAATGCGCCAAAATCCAATAGGTAGGAACAAGAGCATGTTATTAATGCACCAATATAGGGTGTTCTTGTTTGAATTCTTGGCTTTAAGCACATTCCCGCCTTTTGCAATTATTTCTTTTACTTTTTCGGGATTGTTGATTTGAGATGCTATTTCAATGGCGTAACCGGATGTATTTCCAAAAGAAATGATTTTTTGGTTCAACTTGTTTTCGTCATATTCCAGCGACAATATATGTTTCTTCTTTTCATAAAAGGAACTAGGTAAAAAGAAGCTGTCACTTTGATTGCAGTATTGTTTTCTTAACGATTCCAATTTTTCAGAGTTGTTGTAAACGAAATTTTCACTGTCGTCATAACCAGCGATTTCAAGTTCAAGATGAACCAAATATGAGTACTTCAGCAAACTTGTAAACAGTTTGGTTGCCGCTGTTTTGACTTTAGAGTCTGTGGCGTTGTAGGAAACGAATGCTGAAGCAACAATTAAAGTTCGATACCACAATGTAGATAAATCACTATAGGTATAATTGCCTGTCGATCCTACATAGAAAAAAACATATGAAACTTGCCTTGCATAGAAAACGGCTTTTTCGTAGTTCCCTAAGTAAAAGTTATTTTTAAATTCCATATAGAGTAGAACAGGGTAGTCGGTAGGTGGGGTACATTCTTTTAGGTAATCTATTTCCCGCTCTATTTTTTCTTTTGCATTTTCGTTTTTAGGTCCATCTATCAAATTGACTAATTCTTCAATACGATGTGAATAGTGTGATTCTTCTTCTTTTCCTTTTTTTCCATATTTCTCTAAAAGCATTTCATTGCAAGGAAAATGTTTATAACATTTGGTATAAAACCAATTTATTAAAAGAGATTCTTTATCTACTATTTTTTCTTTTAAATTAACTTCATTTAAAAATGATAATACGGACTTTATTTTGACAAAATCTGCAGAAGATTTTTTTGTTTCTTTCCATGCCTTAAAATTCTTTTTTATAACATCCGATTTCAAATGATTTTTTATTAGAGTTTCGTCTAAGCAGCTTATATAGGTAAAAAAATCGTTTCCGTCTTCTGAAGCGGGTATATTTCCTAACCATTTCCAATTTGTCGTAGATTCTCTTATGCAATACGCTTTTGCAAAAAAATATCTAAACCACTGTCGGATATATGCGTTTTTGGTTGAGCCTGAGGCTGTCGACTTGTTGATTGCGTCAATATACCATGTCAAAATGGAGTCTACAGATTTTGAACATGAGCCTAAATCAAAGCATTCTATGTATTTTTTTATCGTGTCTCTGTCGAGCGCCTTTTTGTGTTTGCTAGATCTTAGACCATCTCTTATGGCAGAGTATAATTCTTCGTAATCGGTTCTGTTTACATTTTTCTTCAAAATGAAAAAGTCGTCAAAAGTTAGGGCAAATTCCTCTATTGTTGGGAATCTTTCTTCCAAAGTTAACGGTTTTTTGCAAAAATTGTTGTAATTCGCTAAAGTCATTATTCATCCTTTTTTATCTAAATATACTTTCAGTGCGTTCAGAATTTTATGGGGGAAAATGCAGAACGTTTTTTTTTGCATTTTGGAGAGTTTAGTCACATTCGGTTTATCAATTTGGCTCTAGTCAAGTTTTTTTGAAAAAACGCAATTTACAAAAATGGCTTTTTTTATAAAAAATGATATTCCAGTGATTTTTTTTCTTATATTCCCTACTATGGACTCAGAAAAGAAAATAGCCCTGATTATCGACTGTGACAACGCCAAGGCGGACGCCATCTACGGCATTATGGAAGAACTCTCCAAGTTCGGGGAGACGAGCATTCGCAGGGCGTGTGGCAGCTATTCAACATTTTTGTGTAAAATTTCATAAAAAAACACCATCTGTCCGAGTAAAACATATATTAAGAAGAACACCTGGAGATTTTATGAAGTGCGATAACCTCAAGGCCTTCTTGGCTGCCGTAGCCATTACGTTGTCCGCCTGTGGCGGTGACTCGAGTAGTTCCGCCCCTGAGGGTGGTGAAAGCAGTGCTGCTGAAGAATTGAGTTCGTCAATAGAAGTCTCATCTACCAGTGAAAACGGTGATTCCGGCTCAGGGGCTAGTGACTCCAGGGTGACAGAGGGTTCGTCTAGTAGCGATAAGTTCACTTCGGCAGGCTCAGTGAACTTAATGGACACCACCAAAGTCACCTACTCCCTCAAGCCTTTCGTTGGGCCGCTCACGAACCCCCACAAGGGTTTTACGGTGCCTACCGAAGCCGCATGGACTTTTGATCCCGGCTTTGAATACGGGCCTCACGGCTCCCTGAAAAACGGAGCTTGGAACCTGGTTACCTACGGTTCCGGCTACCAGCAGTGGAACAAGCTGAATCCGGCAAAGGGTGTCTACGATTGGAGCGAACTGGAAGAATTGCTGGATGCACTCACTGCGCACAATATGGGTTATGCCCTACGTGTATTCCCGTATTCGCCTAGCTTTATCAAGGACAACAACACTCCCGAAGAAAACTACGACTGGACTCCGAAATTTGTTTACAATGAATTAGGAGCAAAAAAGATTACGGCAACCTACAAGGGGAACGGTTCCAATGCGGTCGTCCCTGTTTGGGATGATCCGAACTATTTGCAGGCCGCAAAGGATTTTGCGACGGCCCTTGCGGCAAAGTATGATGGCGACCCGCGCATTGAATACATCGACGTGCGTTCTTTCGGCGAATGGGGCGAATGGCATGTCTCGAATCTGGACGGAAGCCACATGCCCTCGGTGGAAATTCAGAAGGACATGCTGAAGCATTACGCCTCCGTATTCAAGAAAAGCTTGCTGGTGTTGCCTTCCGACGGCTATGGCGATGTCTATACCTACGCGCTTAGCCTCGGCATTACCAAACGCGACGACTGCCTTATCGGCATTCCCGGAACCGCAGATTCGCTGGTGCGCGCCTACGAGGCGAACATGCCCACCGTTGCCGAAAACTGCGGTGCCTACGCACTCATGCTGGAATATACCGATGTGATTCCTGGCGGCTACCTCAAGTGGACTCCGGAGCGCTGGGTAGATGCCATTACTACGGCCCACTTGACCTATTATGTACTGGACCAGGGTTTCGATGATTGCGGGTACCGCTTCTATAACGAAAACAAGGCGCTGGCAGATTCCATGACCAAGGTCATCGGCTATAATTTCACAGTGACCCGTGCGGAGTTGTCTACCGTCGCAACGGCCAAAGATACCACAAGCACATTGAACATTACCGTCAAGAACACCGGTGTGGCTCCTTGTTTCTTTGATGTCTATATGGTGGCGGAATTCGTGGACACTACGGGCAATACCCTCGCACAAATCGGTGAGACCGTCCGCATTCCCAAGGGGACCTTCAAGGATGCCACTTCGCAGGATTTCTCCTTCACGCATAAAGTTGCTGCAGGTGCGGCGAATTTCGCGACCCGTCCAGGCGTTTCCGTGGCACTATCCCTCTACGAAAGCGAAACTGCCTTCAAGAGCGGCAAGAATCCCACCGTCCGTTTTGACAATGACGGCCTCCAAGGAAACAATAAATTACTACTGAAACCGTAGGATTACTAACTTTACCCTATGTTCATTTTCCTGTTCATCCTAGTCGCTGGCCTTGTCCTGATTTATGCCAACGTGAGTCCTGTTGCCCCCGGCAAAAAGGGCAAGTTGATTGCCCTCGGGATACTTGTTTCCATATTCCTAGGCATGTTCTTCCGCAACACGTTGGTTGGCTGTGCCGTGGTAGCCTTCACTTCGGTATGGCTTTGCCAGGCCCTTCTTTTATACATCCCTTGGGATTTGTTCAGGCTGGGCCGCCGTATGGTGCTGCGAAAGGCGATGCCGCCCCAGACATTGACGTTTGCCAGCCGTATTTTGCTCGCTGTGACGATTTTGCTGACTGCTGGGCTGTTTGTCTATGGAGTTCCCCACAACGGCAACTACAGGCTTCTAGAAACGACGGTAAAATTGCCCAGTCGCCACGTTGTCATGGCATCGACGGATTCCGGTGCAGTCGCCGATAGTTCGGTTACAGACAGTTCCATCGTCACATTGCAGGCACTGTCCGGCTTTACGGCGGTGTTTTTCAGCGATGTCCACGTGGACCCGCTTTTCAGGCGGGCCAAGCTGGAGCGCATGATTGCTAGCGTGGATTCCATCGCACCGGACTACCTGCTTTTCGGGGGAGACCTAGCCGATGTTTCTACGATGCAGCTGGACGAATGGGGTTATGACTCCCTGTTCAGGCAACTCACCTCCAAGGCGAAAGTGGCCGCCGTGGCAATCAACGGAAATCACGAATCCATGCAGGAGAGGGGCGGTTCCGATCCTGATGCCTGGATGCGAAAGGTGGGTTTTGTGGTGCTGGACGATTCCAGCGCCTGTATCGGACAGGCCTGCTTTACGGGGCGTACCGACTTTCAGGTGGCCCGCCGCCGCGGGATAGAACGCGTTCCCCTGGCAAGTCTTGCTCCTAATGATAGCGTTCGTCCCTGGATTCTGATGGACCACCAGCCCAAGGGAATCGAGCCGGAATATTCCGGACGCTTGCCAGACTTTGCCCTTTCGGGGCATACTCACAACGGGCAATTTTTCCCGGGAACCATCGTCATCAATTTCGTATGGCGCCTCGCCTATGGCGAGGGTGTTTTGGATGGCGTTCGCTGGCTGGTGAGCGCCGGCGTGGACTGCTGGGGGCCGCCCGTGCGAGTAGGCTCTGACGCAGACATGTGGGTGATTCGCTTCACGTTTGCCGAATAGGATAAAATAGCAAGCTTATTTGAAAAACGGGAGTTTTATTCCCGTTTGACCTTTGACGGCGAGGTTTCCCCGAATTATTCTGCTTAAATGCACGAAAAAAGCCTCGCAAACCCTCCAAAAATGAGGTATTTTTCAAGACATAGGGGGTAGAATTAAACACACGAGGTTCATTATGAAAATGATTCCAGCAATGACAATGGCATTAGTAGGCTTCTTTGCGGCCGCCTCTTTTGCCCAAGATGAAACCACTTCTGCTACAGAGAATGCCGCCGTGCAGGAGGTTTCTGGCGACGAGTCCGCTAGCAAGGTCGAAAAGCAAGATCCCAGGGCCGATCGTGCTAAGGAACGCTTTGAGCGCAAGGACGCCAAAAAAGAAGAAATTGCCAAGCACAAGGCCGAAATGAAGGCTCTGAAAGAAGAACGAGCTGCTGCTCGAGCCGAACGCAAAGAAGCCAAGCAGGCTGAAAAGGAGGCCAAAAAGGCCGATAAAGAAGCCATGAAGGCTGAAAAAGAAATCAGCAAGGCCGAACGCAAAGAGGCCAAGGTTGCAGAAAAGGCTGAACGTAAAGAAGCCAAGCAGGCCGAAAATGAAGCCCGTAAAGATCAAAAGGGCAAAGGCCGCCACAAGTAATTCTTTGCGAGCATTTTAGTTATGTAAAAGGGCGCCACGTGCGTCCTTTTTAAATATTCCACCTGATTCCGGCCTTCAATTTGGACAGGAGGCTCCATTTAGGATAGCCGATGCTGTATTCCGATGTGTTGAGATAATGCCGGTAGAGTTGTTCGAACCCGATAAAGGTTCCGAACATACCCGGTTTCCATGAGATGTTGAATGCCCAGGAACCGCTGAATTTTTGAACGCCGTCATAGGTTGTGGCGGGCTCGTCAATCACAAATCCGTAGAACAGGTTCAACTTTGTCTCGACGGAAATGTCTGTTTTAAACTTATACGAAACAGATGGCCTTAAAGAAGGCCCTAACCATTTTAGAATATACAGGGAACTGAGCGAGTCAGATTCATACCTTGCTCCTGCGTAGATGGTGCTGTTCCATCCGTATTTGGCAAAGCGGTGCCACGTGCCGTAGAATGATGCCGATGTTGGGCCGTCGAAATTCTTGTAGGCGCTAGTGGCGAGACCGAATTTTTGCTTGCCGCTTTGTGCAAGGTACTTTTCAGCCCAGATATAAAAGTCGGGATTCCATTCTTCATTTTCTGAAAAGTTTATACTTGCACCGATATCTAGAATCAGTGCGTTTCCGATGAGACTGTAGCCGATGCCGACCGAAGTTTCCCAGGAGTTTGTATCCAGGGAGGGCATGTCCTCTTTGTCAATAAACCAATCTCCCGATACATTTAATTCTAATGCGTGACTCCAATTTTTGGATTCGTATTCTACAGATGCGTTTATCGATGCGTCGGCTTCGCCTCCGGTTTCGGCGTCAGAGGTTCCTTTTTTCTTGTAGTGCAGGCCGCTGTAGTTGATGGTACCGTAAGTGTGGAACGACCAGGGACTTTGGGAGGAGTCGTCTGCGGAGTATTCGTCGGATTCCTTCAAGACACTTTGATAATCATCGATAATCTCTTGAATTTCTGCTGTGTATGGTCCTGATACCGCCACCGCTGAATCAAACAAGTCCAGCGCGTGGGGAATATCGCCAGCCTCTTCGGCCTTGAGCGCACGATAATAAAGTTCCTCTTGCGATTCAGCAAGTGCGTTGGCTGCCCAGAGCAGAGAAACTATTATCAAAAGCTTTTTCATTTGTGCGTAAATTGCGGGTTTATACCTTGTAGCCGTATTTTCTCAGTTTCTCCACGTAGGCTGGGTCTGCCAGTCGGGCTTTGGATTCGGCCATATATTTTTTATTGTCCTTGGACTGGAATCCCATCGTGATTCGTATAAACATAGAGAAGCAAGCTAGGGAACCCAACACGGAAGCAGCGGCAATGACAAGGACCTTCATCGAATAGTAGCCGTTCATATACTGGTAAAGGGCCAGTCCGCCATCGACCAGTGCCAATACAAGGAGAAACAAGGCTCCCTTCATGTAAAATTTGGGGTTGTTGCTTCGGGGGTCAAAACCGTCAATGGCCACCTCGCGGAATCGCCGGTCCAGGTATTCACTGCGGCATGCCTTGCACTGCCGAATAGGGCTGCCGTACATCCAGGCGTTACAGGTTTCACGGTTCTTGGTTTTGCATTCGGGGCAGGTCCATTCGGCAACGCTTATAGTCATATAAAGTCCTTTTATGTATTGAAAAAGAAAATAATAAAAGAATTTTTGGTTGTCATCTCCAGAGTCCAACTGAGCGCAATCAAAATATGGCCGAAAAATTTTTTATATTAAAAAAACAGGAATTCTTATGATCGATAACGAAATTGAAAATCGCAGCAAGGTCATCGTGCGCACGAGCATCGTGGGCATCGCTACAAACGTGGTGCTTTCGGCGTTCAAGGCCGCCATCGGCTTTGTCACGGGCTCCATCGCCGTCACCCTCGACGCGGTGAACAACCTCTCCGACGCGCTCTCCTCGGTGATTACCATCGTGGGCGCAAAACTTGCGAATAAACTTCCCGACAAGAAACACCCGCTGGGTTACGGGCGCATCGAGTACCTGAGCGCCATGATTGTGGCCGCCATCGTGCTGTATGCGGGCGGAACCTCTGCCGTGGAATCCGTCAAGAAGATTATCCATCCCGAAGCTGCCGACTATTCCACGGTTTCGCTGGTAATTATCGCCGCCGCCGTGGTGGTGAAACTCGTGCTCGGCAAGTATGTGAAGCGCCAGGGCGAATGGGTGAATTCCGGTGCGCTGGTGGCCTCCGGAGCGGATGCCTTGTTCGATGCCATTTTGTCTGCGTCGGTGCTGGCGTCTGCCATCGTGTTCGTGACGACGGGCATTTCGCTCGAAGCCTATGTGGGCGTGCTGATTTCGCTGTTCATCATCAAGTCCGGTATCGAGATGCTCAAGGATACGCTGGACGATATTCTCGGCAAGCGCACTGACGGCGACACCGCCAAGGAAATCAAAAAAATCCTCACCTCCGAAAAACCCGTACGCGGCGCCTACGACTTGATTCTGAACGATTACGGTCCCAACAAGGCCCTGGCCTCGGTGCACCTGGAACTGCCCGATTCCATGACCGTCGAAGAAGTGGACGTGCTCACCCGCAAGCTGCAACACCGGGTGTTCAAGGAAACGGGCGTCATCCTCACGGGCGTGGGAGTTTATTCGTACAACACCAAGGACGACGAAGCCGCCAAAATCCGTAGCGACGTCTTGAAAATCGTGAAGTCCCACGAATGGGCGCTCCAGATGCACGGCTTCTACGTGGATGTGGCCGAAAAGTCACTCCGCTTCGATGTGGTCATGAGTTTCGCCATCACCCCCGAAGAAGGCGTTGCGACCCTCACCAAGGAAGTCGGCGAAGCCTTCCCCGAATACAGCGTGCACATCGCCCCCGATGTGGACGTGGGGTAAAAAACTTGACAATGGATAAAAATTACTTATTTTATATCCATGACAAGTTTGTTTTTCAAAATGCGTTTTTTGGCGTTTTCCGCGCTTGTTTTGCTTTGCGCTTGTGGCGATATTGTTTCATCTAGCGAAACTTACAGTCAAAGGTGCAGCGATAATTCCAACATCGAAGGTTATGCCGCTGATTTTGGCGGTTATAAAAAAGGCAAGAAAATCCCTTTCAAACATTCAGACGGTTACCTGTTTTCCCTTACTGTTACCGAGAGAGAAAATTCCATTGACCACATTTGCCAAAAACACTTGGTTACAACGCTTGAATCGGCATACCCCATCTATTCCATTTTGCTTGCCTCTCAGGCCCCCACCTTTTATTATAGTGAAGAAGACAAAAAGAACAGTGGAAGCGTCGATGTGGTTTTCGGGCAGTACACCTTTTCGCTCATGAATCCTCTCGCTCGCGAAAAAATGCAAAGCCTCGATTCTTCTTACATCGACACCTTGAAAATCAATGGAATCGTATACACGGGTGTCGCCGTAAGCAACGGAAAAAAGTACAAGCAACCCAACAATGAAAATTATTACAACAGCACTGTTGAATCTGGCGCCAAGCTTTACTACAATACAAAAAAGGGAATCTTGAAAATCGAGCTGGAAGATGGTAGTTACATTGTAATCAACGAGGAGGACGATTAATGAAAAATAAGTACCTCCGAGCATTTTTCTGCGCAATCAGCCTCGCTATTCCGGCTTTCTTTGCGGCGTGCGGCGAAGGCAATGATTTGCCCGAATTCACCGAAGACATGCAGGTTCTGTGGAATGCCGAAAAGGGTTTCAGCAAGGATTCCGTCATTTATCTCGCTGACTCCGTCAAATTTGTCGACAAGTTGTTTCAATCCGCCGAGTTTGGGGTAAAAGAAACGCCTTTTGTGGATTATAAAGCCAAGGCGATGGCATCCGCTATCAATATCGGGCTATATGTAGCTCCCAACTCTGACGGAGGTTCCGTCCAAATTGTTTGTCACCCGAATCAGACTCGGTTTGATATTTACGATGTCGAGAAAAATCCGAAAATTATTTTTGAAGAGCCTCGCTTCCCCGCAAAAAACAAAGAAGGCTATTCGTTAAAATTTATGGATTCCTTAAAGGTGATCGATTCCACCTTCTACGACATACTGTATTTCGGCGTGCCTGATAGCGGCATGAATCTTTGCAATATTTCTGCATTCTACTATGGAATTCATGACGGCGTTGTCAGGGTTGTTAGCAGGAACGGTGTCGAATTAAACCGCGTTTCTGCACAAGTTTACGAAAATGCCGAAGACCGCAGGGTTGAAGAACGCGCTCTGGCCGATTCTATAGCGCAGGCTGTTGCAGATTCCATTATCAAGGCAAACACACCCTCCGAAAAAGACAGCACAGATGACAACGCGGAAATCGAAATTCCCCAAGAAATTATTGACTTGGCCGATTCCGTCGCAAACTGCATCAAAAAGGCGTATTCCGAAGGTTCGCTTTCTGCGATAAAGAATTGCAAAATATAGTCGATAAGCAAGGCCTTGAAATAAAGGATCGACTTTATGAAATTAAAGAAATTGGATCACAAACTAACAGTCTGTAAAGTAGCGGACGTTAGTGATGTCGATACGGGTAAGGATTTTTCTCTTATAGGTATCCTTTCGAAACTCTCGGCTATTCTTGCAGAAAATGGCGTTGGATTTTTTGCGATATCCACTTTCAATACGGATTATATCTTTGTGAAAGCCGAAAATTTCGAGAAAGTGCTATGCTGAACGTCTCTCCGAAATCACGGGGCTCAAGGCTGTTTTAAGGAGATTGGAGGCCGATACTGACAAATTTCAAAAAAACTACGGAAGGGACTTGACAAGAATTTCAAAACAGTGTACATTTGTGCATATAATATAAGGAGGTTTTGCGATGAAATTAGAGGGCTTTGGAATTTTTGTCGATGACATGGCGACGATGGTCCGCTTTTACAGAGATGTCTTGGGCTTTGAAATCAAGGAAGACGAAAATACGACTAACGTTTTTCTAGAAAAGGACGGCACTTTGTTCTTGCTGTTCCGAAAATCTGATTTTGAAAAAATGACAAGCCAGAAGTACGCTTACTGCAAAGGCGTTAACGGGCATTTTGAAATTGCATTGGGTGTTGCCAACTACACTGAAGTGGATAAAACATACGCCAAAGTCACGATCGCAGGAGCTAAAGGCATCATGCCGCCGACTACGGAATCGTGGGGGCAACGTACTTGCTACATCGCTGACCCTGAAGGCAATTTGGTAGAAATCGGGTCATTCGTCAAGGATTAACAAATAAAGGAGAACTTATGGAAATGAAGTTTTGTCAGAGCTGCGGAATGCCGCTCACGCCGGAAATCTTGGGCACCAACGCCGACGGCAGCAAGAACGAAGAATACTGCATCTACTGCTATAAAGACGGCGCCTTCACCGGCGACTTCAACATGGAGCAGATGGTCGAATTCTGCTCGCAGTTCGTCAATGAATTCAACAAGAATACAGGCAAGAGCCTTACCCGCGAAGAGTACAGGGTAGAACTGCGCAAGTATTTCCCGACGCTCAAGCGCTGGTGCCTCCCGGCAGATCAACTGCCGCACGCCACCTCGCCCATGAAGCAGAAGTTCATTGAAGAGGTAAACGCGCTTAATATCAAGGACATGCCGAAAATTGACAACCTCTTTGTTCTGCAGGGCTCGTTCATCAATCAGGAATACAAAATTAACGGCAACAGCGTCAAGCTATTGGACGATAACGCAAGCTACTGGGGCAACCAGGTCAAAAAGATTGGTGCCGAAGGCCGCTGCTTTGGAATCGCTTGCGACGAACGCTACATTCTCGTGAGCGAATACGGCAAGAACGGAGCTGATGCTGAAATCGTCGTATTCAAGAGACGGTAATGTTTAAGATATTACGCTTCTTTCCCGAGGACGGCGCGGGCGAGCTGGTCGGCGCATGAAGTCGGCTTCCCGCCACAGGTGTTGCCCAAGAGCTTTGCCGCGATATCTTCGGCGCTCATGCCTTCGCAGAGTTTCGCAATCGCCTTCAGATTGCCGTTGCATCCGCCCGTAAAGCGGATATTTCTGATTTTGTCTCCGTCGCGCGTGAACTGGATCGTTGTCGCGCAAACGCCTCTGGTCTTGAAAGTCTCTTCCATGTGTGTCCCGGGGTTGAAGGTGTGTGTTAAATATACAATGATTCCTGAAAAAACACGTTTCTGCATAAAATTTTAGAAAAAATATGCAGATTGTGGTGCTTTTCTGCATAAAAAGAACTATATTATGTGCAGAAAAAGGCCTGGTTATGCATAAATTTGACTATTCCTTCTTGAAAAATGGGATGTTGCCCGCAAATTTGGTCAATACGACATCCTCTATTGCGTCGTTAAAGACGATGGCATCATTCCGCAAGGAATCTCATCAGGAGATTTTCACGGAACTTGAATCTATCGCCAAGGTCCAGTCGGTTAAAAGTTCAAATGCCATCGAGGGCATCATCACCAGTGACGACCGAATTGCGCAAATCGTGAATCAGAACAGCGCCCCGCTCAATCATGACGAAGCCGAAATCGCCGGTTATCGTGACGCCCTTTCGCTTATCCATACCGGCTATAACGACATCCCTTTTTCTGTGCAGACGATGCTCTCCTTGCATCGGACGCTCCTCGCGCAAGTGGCTCAAAGCCGCGGAGGCGCGTTTAAGAACGAAGACAACGTGATTCTTGAAATTGACAAGTCGGGGACGCGCAAGATTCGTTTCGCTCCCGTTCGCGCAGCCCAAACACAAAAGGCAATGGAACAACTGGAACTCGCCTATATGGACGCTGTTGCGGATGATTCCATAAGTAAGCTATTGCTCATTCCGTGCGTGATGCTTGATTTCCTGTGCATCCACCCATTCAGGGACGGGAACGGCAGAATGTCGCGGCTGCTCTCGCTCCTTCTTTTGTACAAGAACGGCTACGATGTTGGCAAGTACATTTCGTACGAAGAGCAAATCAACAAGAACAAGTCGTGGTATTACGAATCGTTGCGTGAATCGTCCGTGAATTGGCACGAGAGCCGCAATGACTATTTCCCGTTTGTCCAGCATTTTTTAAGCATGCTTTACCAGTGCTATCAAGAATTAGACAAGCGCTTTGCAACGGTGAATTCAAACAAGATAACCAAAACATCCCGCATTGAGGCGACAGTGCTGAACAGCCTTTTGCCGATATCGAAATCCGATATATGCAAGATTCTCCCTGATGTGAGCCCGACAACCGTCGAATATGTCTTGGGAAAGATGCTGAAAAGTGGAGTCGTCACGACAGTTGGCGCCGGGCGTGGCACGAAGTATCTGAGGAAGTAATGGGGCCTCGTGATTTTCATATACTTTCTAGAGCATTTCGTTGAAGGATAATTGTGTCTTATCGTTTAACTTAGCGGGCTTTTGCAAAATTTAGATGTTTCATTTATATATTATTACTGATATGTTGGGTAAAGAATGATGCGAAATTTCAAGATATTGCTAATTTTGTGTGTAGTCGTGTTGTTTTGGGGTTGTGGTAGTGACTGCGACAATCCTTTGAACCATTGTTATGAAAGTGATGTTTCTCGAGATATGATAGAGATAAATCAATTTTCTATGGTTGCATTAGATTCTATAATTGCATTGAATGATTCGGCTAAAGATGATTATACGGTAAGTGTTAAATCTCATTACTATGTTAGATATGATCATTATACAGACACTTATCATTCTGAAGAATATATTCCTTTTACAATAGAAACACCCTATTCGCTAACTATATTCATGGATGTTTACGGATGTGATAATCCGAAATGTTCAAATGCGAAAAGAATTGTTTTTCATGATGAAGGTTATAATTATGTAGAAGCTTTGGATGAAACGTCTTTTTCGATTTCAAAGAACACTTCAGACTATTATTACGAAAAATTCGGTGAAAATTGTGAATTGGAAGTGGCTTTGTTTTTTAGATTGAGAATAAATACATCTCGTATAAAAATAGATCTGAATGTTCAGGATGCCTCTGAAACTTGTGAAGTTGTTGATGAGGATTGGTGATGCTAAAGTTTTGTTTCGTTATTTTCTTGACCTTGCTATGCTCTTGTTCGAATATTGATGATATTGATGTTGTTCAGGCACCAAGGTATCACGTTCCAGAATATTCCTTGCAAAATCGAAATCCGTATGGGTTTATTTGTGTACCGAAATGGAAGGATTTTTATTTTGTTCATGATTCGGTGTTTCTTGTTCAGCTGGATGAATATTTAAACGAAAAAAATGTTTTTATTGGCGAATTTTCTAACGAACATAATTGGTATGGGTGTGATCAAAGTACGGAATTTAATTTTCATGATGTAAATTTAAATGGCCCCTATGTACGTTTTGATGTAAAGGGATATTTCATAAATCATGATTCTGTCAAAGTTGAAGCCACACTTAGCTATTTTGCTGATATGTGGTATGAAGATCATGTTTATATAAGTCTTAGTTCTACTGTACAAAGAAAACGTGTGGAAAATCTTGCCCAAAACGAAGCGTATCCATTACAAGTTGCAAAAATTGTGGCAGACAAGGAGTATTCAGAAGATGGAAGGCCTTTTTCAAAAACGGATGAGGAAATGTGGATGGCCTATGTGGACTTGAATTTTTTTGTTGAACATTTGTTTTTCCAGGCCGATGATTTGGCAGACAATGGTAAGTTTGATGATGATGAAAAAGTCCCGACTTTAATTGTTGATTCGGTTTTAGCAAATGTCAAATCCATTTCTGACGATTATGCAAAGTCATACAAATTGCCAGTTTGCAATGGGGATTCTTTAGAGTCTATTGTTCGAAATAAGGAAAGTCTTTTTAATGGGAAAAAAATGGTCTGTTCGTTCTCTTTTTGGCGTTTAGAAGAACCAATGGAGGATTCTTTGGGCGCTTGCACAAGTTATAATTATGGCGATTTGATTGATAAAGGCGATAGGTTGGTTTATATCTGTGATAGTATAGATCGCGGATGGCGAATGGCTGCATATGATGAGATACTTGATTTTCGATATCGCAACTGTTCTGTTGATAATGTTGGAGATACCTTGATTATGAATGATAGTGTGGTCTACATTTGTAATGAAAAAACGAATAAGTGGCAACTTGCTAATTTTGATGAATTGATGGATCTTCGGTTGGGTGAATGTGGTAAGGAATTGCGGCGCTATGAAAAGTATCGTGACAATCTTTATTATTGTGCTAAAAATGGTTTGTGGGAAAAAATTTCCCAGAAAGAATTTGATGTTGGTAAATGCTATGATGATGTTGCTGCAGGAACACTAAAAAAATACGAAAATACGGTGATACTTTGCTCGTTTAATAAAGGCTCGCCTGATTGGGTGCTTGCACCAGACTCGCTCATGATGCCGTTTCTGAATTCTTTAGGTGATTCAGTTGCTAAGCAAACTGAAACGTTGGGACGAGATAGCGTCGAATTCTTTTGTGCGGGTAGAACGGGGTGTGTATATGCGGATGTTGATTCCATATATGACAAAAAATCTGGGTTAGGATATAGTACTATTTCCTATGGAGGAATGCTGTGGATGAAAGGACAGCCGCAAAACGCCTTCGTTGATTCAACCGGATCGTTTGATTTTTTCGAGAAATATTTAAAAGATGATATTGTTACGCTGAATGTTGTTGAAAGTGAGTACTATTACACATTTGAAGTTGCGCAAGAACAATGCCCTGTCGGATTTCATATTCCTGATACAACGGAATGGAAACGTTTTATGATGGGGGTTGACGAAGGGGCTATTCGGGATAAAAAATATACTCATATTTATTTTGTTTTAACTCCTGATAAAATTGAAAATTTGTATACCCAAACAATTTCGGCTTCTTGGACGAGTACAAGGGAAAATGATAAAAACGTTTATTGCCTTGTGAATTCTTCTTTTGTGGAATGCCCTATAAATGCCTACCCGATTGGTACCTCATGCATGAAAAACGTTGTTGATTAGAATCGAAAAAAAAGTTCGTGTGTGGTTTTTTTCTAAATTATCCTTCCGTAACAGTAAAGGATACGCTTATGAATATTCTCGTCGTTGGTAGCGGTGGTCGCGAACATGCCATCGCTCTTGCAGTCAAGAAGTCGCCGCTGTGCGACGCTCTCGTGTGCGCTCCGGGCAACCCGGGCATGGCTAACCTCGGCAAGTGCGTGCCGGTGGATGTAGCCGACCCGAAGGCCATTGCCGACCTCGCCGTAGCAGAGCATATCGACCTCGCGGTCATCGGCCCCGAAATTCCGCTGGTCGCTGGCGTAGTGGATGAATTCCGCCGTCGCGGGCTGCGCGCTTTCGGCCCGACTGCGGCTGCTGCCGCGCTCGAAGGCTCCAAGGCCTTCAGCAAGGATATCATGAAGAAGTACAACGTGCCGACGGCCGCCTTCGAGACCTTCACCGATCTCGCCTCCGCCAAGAAGTTCCTCGCCGAACACCCGGCTCCGATCGTGGTGAAGGCGTCGGGCCTCGCTGCGGGCAAGGGCGCTATCGTTTGCATGACCGACAAGGAAGCGAACGACGCTGTCGAAGAAATGCTCGGCGACAAGGCCGTCTTCGGCGAATCCGGCAAGACGGTGGTGATTGAAGAATTCATGGACGGCGAAGAAGCCTCCATCTTCGTGGTTTGCGACGGCAAGGACTATGTGATTCTCTCTTCTGCCCAGGACCACAAGCGCGTCTTTGACGACGACAAGGGCCCGAACACGGGCGGCATGGGCGCCTACAGCCCGGCTCCGGTCGTGACGGACGCTCTCCTCGAGGTCGTGAAAAAGACGATTATCGAACCGACCCTCAAGGGCATGGCCGCCGAAGGCAAGCCTTACACGGGCGTGCTCTACGTGGGCATCATGGTGACTGCGAAGGGCCCGAAGGTCGTGGAATACAACTGCCGCCTCGGCGACCCCGAATGCCAGATTGTGCTTCCGCTCTATGACGGCGATGTGCTCGCGTTGTTCGACGCTGCCGAAAAGGGCGAACTCGCCAAACTAAACGCTCCGAAGGCGACCAAGGGTAGCTCCGCAATCGTGGTGCTTGCAAGTGCCGGTTATCCGGGCTCTTACGAAAAGGGCAAGGTCGTGACGGGTATCGAAGAAGCCGAAAAGAACGGCGCCCAGGTGCTCCATGCCGGTACCAAGATGGTGGACGGCAAGCTGGTCACGAACGGTGGCCGCGTGTTCGGCGTGGTGGGCCATGGCGAAACGCTCCAGGCCGCTCTCGACATCGCTTACGAAGCCGCCGAAAAGGTTCAGTTCGAAGGCAAGTTCTACCGCAAGGACATCGGCAAGAAGGGTTTGGCCCGTCTCGCCAAGATGGCGAAATAAGAGGTAACAAAATGGATTTGAAAGAAAATGCAAAGGTCGGTATCGTTGCGGGTAGCAAGTCCGACCAGGAAACTGTAGATAAAATCACCGCCGTGCTCGACGGCTTTGGCATCGTGTGGGAATTCAACATTCTCTCCGCGCACCGCACCCCGAACGCCACCGCGAAGTATGCTCGTGAAGCCGCCGGGCGAGGCCTCCAGGTCCTCATCGGTGTCGCAGGCCTCGCTGCAGCCCTTCCGGGCGTGCTCGCAGGGCACACAATTCTTCCCGTTATCGGCCTGCCCTGCGCCGGCGGCCCGCTCAACGGTGTCGATGCCCTGCACTCTATCGTGCAGATGCCCCCGGGAATCCCGGTGGCCACGGTCGGCATCGGCAACGGCAAGAATGCCGGTTACCTCGCCGCCCACATCGTCGCCATCGCAGACCCTGCAGTTCGCGAAAAGCTCGTCGCCTACCGCAAGGGCCTCGGAGACATCGAAGGCTAGTGGTTAGTGGTTGGTGGTTAGTGGTTAGGAATAGCACTAAGTTTTGCTTCAAGGTCGCCGCGCTTGTGGCGGTCTTTGTTGCTGCATGTTTCGCTGGTGAGCCCAACCTTCCTGAGGTCCAAGCCCCGTGGATGAAGGGCGAAAAGCTGACTTTCAGCCTTAGCTGGGGTTTTGTTACGGCGGGTTATGCGACTTTAGAGGTTAAACCGATAGCCGATGGAAAAACGGAGTTTCTCACTTTTGCCACCGGCAACAAGACTATCAACAAAATTTATCCGGTGGCTGACACCATTTACACCCGTGTGCGCAACAAGGGTCTTATGACCGAGGTATTCCGCAAACGGCTTCACGAAGGAAGTTACCACAACACATCCGTGATTCGCTTCGACCGCAAGGGCGAGAAGGCTTGGCTTTCGGACACCGTCTTTACCGACATGAAAACTCGCAAGGTGAAGCGCTCTGCCGATACAGCAGTCGCCATTCAGGGAATGGAACACAGTATCATGTCGGCGTTCTACTTTGTGCGCACGATGCCACTTACGGTGGGGGACACTTCCCGTTTTTCGGCGGTAAGCGGGAAAAAACGATACGAACTTAAGGTGGTGGTCCATGGTCACGAAACCCTGAAAACGGACTTCGGCAAGCTTCAGACCATCAAAGTGGAACCCATGCTGGATGGGGATGGTATCTTCAATTCCAAGGGGCGCATCTTCATCTGGTTCACCGACGACGATCGCCGAATCCCGGTGCTCATGGAGTGCGAAATAGCGCTTGGGTCTATAAAGGCGCGGCTGATTGAGCGAAAATAAGGCGGCAATTCTGCAAAAAATGCTGGTTTTTATGAAAATTCAAAGGTTAAAGCAACTTTTACACTTGGTGAATGGATAAATCTCGCTAAAAAAGTTATATTCCAAAGGCGATTTATAATCAGAGGCGTTATGCTTAAAAAAATGTGTTTGACTTTGTGCTTGACGGCATTTCTCGCGTGGGCGCAAGACGACGAGTTTGACGATAGTGATTTTGTTTCTGCAGGTAATTCTGCTGCGACGACCGAAGCATCTAGTGAATCTGGATCAAGCGATGATGAATTCGAGGAAGTGGAGGATTCTCACTTAAGTCGTTCCAAGAGAGAGGATATGGAGGCTCGCAAAAAGTTTGAAGAAGATCAGCGGGCTGATGAATATGCTAACTCCTTGCGTCGTCGTGACTGGCTTAAGGATCGTCTGATGCTGGAAATCGGTATGGGTGCTCGCTATCCGTTCATGGGCGAAACTGGAATGGGTATGGGATTCGGTGCCGGTGCTGAATATATCACTCGTTGGCATATTGGTTTATATGGATCCTTCGGCTTTTTGCCCAAGGGAACGGATAGCGATTTTGATGATATTGAGCTTGAGGGTGGAACCGGATATAAGGTTGGTTTGAACTATTACCTCTTCCCCAAAAACCCGCTCCATCTAGGCCTGTCCGTTTCTTATGGTACAGTTTATTTCGACCACGATGTGAAGCCGGAAGATGGATTGCGTCCGTTGATTAAGGTGAATGGTTTCCAGTTTGATGCGTTGATTACTTACTTGACCAATGAGTGGTATTTCTTACAGTTCTCTTTCGGCATGTATTACGCTCCGGAACTGGGTAATCCCAAGGATGACAATGTAAGCTTTACCTTCGATAAGATTCATAATGAATGGGTTTCGAGGGTTGTTAATGAAGATGGTATGAGCAAGACGGGTATTGTCTTCGGCATCGCCATTGGCTATGCACTTCCGGAATTCTTCCCGGACGATACGGAAAAGCGCCGTCGTGAACGTGAAAAGGAACGCGAACGTTCTGAACGGTAATAAAGAAAAGCCTGCGTAAGTGCGGGCTTTTTTTGTGGGTATTACAGGATTTACTATATTTGCTCGCACTTGCCTGTGTAGCTCAGTTTGGATAGAGTGCTTCCCTCCGAAGGAAGAGGTCATGCGTTCGAATCGCATCACAGGTATAAAAGAAAGGAGTTCCTTTTAGGAACTCCTTTCTTTTGCTGTTGTTGACAAAGAGGACGGGACCTTCGACTGACCTGTAAGGTTTACAACAGCTTAACAATCAATTCGTGAGGCTCGGCATCCACTACCAGTGCGTCGCGGAATTCACCAATGTTGGCGTCGCCTTCCAGCACCTTCACGATGTCGTCGTTCTCCATGGAGTTGCCTTCGGTGCGTCCGTAAAAGTGGTATTCGCTTTCTTCGGCTTCCTGGTCGATGATGATGCGGACCGTCTTTCCGATCATCGCTTCGGCATGTTCCGCGTCGATTTCTTCTTGCAGATCCGTCACGGCGTCAAGCCTTGCGCGGGCCTCGCTCTCGTCAACGGAGGGCAAATCCATCTCCATCACGGGAGTGCCTTCTTCGGGGCTGAACACGAATCCGCCCAGGTGGTCGAACTGAATGTCTTCTAAAAGTTCCATCAGTTCTTCGAAGTCCTCGTGTGTTTCACCGGGGAACCCGACAAGAACCGTCGTGCGGAGCGTTACCCCTGGAATGCGCTCGCGAATCCTATGCAGAATGTCTACGAGTTCTTTCTTGCGGTAGTTCCGCTTCATATTCTTGAGCACGTTGTCGCTGGCATGCTGGATAGGCATGTCCACGTACTTCACCAGTCGCGGTTCGTTTGCCATCAGGTCCAGTAGTTCATCGTCCACGAACATCGGGTACCAGTACAGCGTGCGAATCCACGGGATGTTCGTGTTGTCGAGAATCGCCTTCAAAAGCTGGGCCAGCGTGCTGCCCTTCTTGCCTTTTTCGCGCCCGAAGTAGGTCGTGTCTTGCGCGATAAGGGTAATTTCTTGCACACCCTGCGCTTCTAGCTCTTTGGCTTCGGCCACAATGTCTTCGATACTGCGCGAAACCTGCTTTCCGCGGATTAGCGGGATTGCGCAGTAGGCGCATCGTCTGTTGCATCCTTCCGCAATCTTTAGGTAGGCGTGGTGCTTGAACCCGCCCAAGTTCATGCGCGGCAGGTTTTCGGCGTCGCAGCTTTGCGGTGCGACTATTCCCATCTTTTTCAGAAGTTCGCCCGGTTTGTACGTGCCTACCCAGTAGTCCACCTCGGGCAGTTCCTTGATGAGTTCGTCGCCGTAGCGGCCCGAGAGGCAACCCGACACGATCAGTTTCTGTTTTGCCTTCTTGCCTTTGATTTGCGTGAGAATCGCGTTGATGGATTCTTCCTTGGCGGCCTCGATGAACCCGCAGGTGTTTACCAGAATGTAGTCTGCCTTCGCTGCGCTGTCACAAGTTACAAAACCGGCGTGGAGCATTTCACCAACCAGGTTTTCTGCATCGACCTGATTCTTGGCGCATCCTAAGTGTACAACGAAAACTTTGGGCTTTTTAGTAGGCATGATGACAAATATAGGATTTTAGGTGGTTCTACGATAACAAAAAAGTTCCGCGAGAGAATCGCGGAACCCACAAGAAAAACTAAGCGTAAAAATTATTCCCAGTCGTCGTCAACAGCGGGCTGAGCGGCAGGCTTGGCGGCAGGAGCAGGCTGGGCGGCGGGAGCCGGTTGAGCAGCAGGCTTGGCAGCGGGCGCAGGCTGAGCGGCGGGAGCCGGTTGAGCAGCAGGCTTGGCAGCAGGAGCGGGCTGAGCGGCGGGAGCCGGCTGAGCAGCAGGCTTGGCAGCGGGCGCAGGCTGAGCGGCGGGAGCCGGTTGAGCAGCAGGCTTGGCAGCAGGAGCGGGCTGAGCGGCGGGAGCCGGTTGAGCAGCAGGCTTAGC
>JAFVTX010000048.1 GCA_017503015.1 Fibrobacter sp.
AAGGCCTTGAACATCAAGACCGGCGAAACAACCCCTGATGGACTTTTCACCATTCTCCAGGTAGAATGCCTGGGCAGCTGCGGCAACGGCCCCATGATGCTGGTGAACGACGATTTCGCCACCGACGTGGAAGGGGACCAGCTGGTGATGAAACCGGGTACTACCCTTACCACCGACAGCATTGACCGTATTCTCAAGTGGTGCTATGCTCACGAAGACAACATGCCCAAGCACGATGTGTTGGGCGGTATCGTTAAGGGTCACAGCGGACACCCTGGCGCTCCCGGCGCCAAGGCGAAGCCACAGGTGGCCGACTACGCTCCACCTTCTCCGGTGCTGAACGTGAAGGCCGAAGCCGACGACGCTGGCGCCACCCTCACCTGGAAGGGTGCTCCCGAATTCACGAAGCTGGTGGTGGAAAAGAAGAACGGCACCAAGTGGGACGCCGTGGGCGAGCCCGGCGTGAAGGACAAGAGTTTCCTCGACGCAAACGGCAAGGTGGGTGATGTGTATCGCATGATTGCCACTTCCGGCGAACGCACGGCGAAACCTTCCAAGGAAGCTACCGCTACTCAGAAGCCCGCGCCGGTAGAGGAGGCTAAGTAATTATGGCTGAATGTGTAAAAGTTTGTACAGCGAACTTCGGCAAGGGCGCCCAGGACATCGAAGTCTATAAGAAGCTGGGCGGCTACGCCAATATTTCCGAAAAGCTCTTCAACATGAGCCAGTTCGAACTCATCGACTACGTGCAGCGCTCTAACCTGCGCGGCCGTGGCGGTGCAGGGTTCCCCACGGGCATGAAGTGGAGTTTTGTTCCCCGCAATTCCGGCAAGCCCGTGTATATCGTGGTGAACGCCGACGAAGGCGAAGGCGGAACTTTCAAGGATCATTTCTTGATGCTGGAAGACCCCCACCGTCTTATCGAAGGCCTGATTATCGCCGGTTGGGCACTGGGCAGCCGCGCGGCCTACATCTACTGCCGTGGCGAATTTTTGCCCTGCATCGAAAGCATCAACAAGGCCTTGAACCAGGCATACGCTGCCGGTTACCTGGGTGAAAACATTATGGGCACCAAGTTCTGCTTTGACATCTTTGTCCATCGCGGAGCGGGCGCCTACATCTGCGGTGAAGAAACCGCCCTTATCAATTCTCTCGAAGGCCAGAAGGGTCAGCCCCGTCTTAAGCCGCCTTTCCCGGCGGTAAGCGGCGCCTGGAAGAGCCCCACCTGCGTGAACAACGTGGAGACCATCATGGCCCTTCCGTGGATCCTGAGCCATGAACCCGAAGAATACGCCAAGATGGGAACTCCCCGTGCTGGCGGTACCAAGGTGTTCTGCATCTCTGGCGACGTGAAGAATCCGGGCGTGTACGAGGCTCCTCTCGGCACTCCCATGATGACCATGATTAACGACTACGCCGGTGGCGTTGTGGGCGGAAAGCTCAAGGCCGTGCTGCCGGGCGGATCCTCTTGCGCTCCCTTGACTGCCGAAGAAGCGGCCGTGGCCACCATGGATTATGAATGCCTCGCCTCCATGAAGACCATGTTCGGTTCTGGCGCCATGATCGTGATTAACGATACCCACAACATGGTGGACCTGCTGAACTGCCTCGGCAACTTCTACAGCCACGAATCCTGTGGCCAGTGCACGCCTTGCCGCGAAGGTACGGGTCTTCTGCACCGCATGTTGAACCTGATTGTTGAAGGCAAGGGTCACGACGGCGACGTGGAACTGATGCAGAGCCTCTGCGGCGGTTTCGGCGGCGTGACCATTTGTCCTCTTTCCATTTCGCTGGGTGGCCCTGTAAGTTCTTATACGGCCAAGTTCCGTGCGGACTTTGACGAATACATCGCAAAGAACCCGGACCACGCCAAGCCCCGTGTTCAAGAAACCTATCGTCCTGGAATTTTCTGGTAATATTATGAGTAACTACTACAACATGCCGAAACTCCCGACCGAGAACAGCCCGAAGGTGGAAATCTTCGTGGACGACAAGCCGGTGATGGTTCCTGGCGATACGAATCTTCTCGAAGCCCTCAAGGCCGTGGGTATCGAAACGCCCCACGTATGTTACCACCCGTTCCTCCCGGTGTCGGGCAACTGCCGCCAGTGCCTGGTGGAGCAAGAAGGCCCCCGCGGTCGTATGCTGGTGATTGCCTGCTACACGCCGGTGGCTCCGGGTATGAAAATCTATACGCCGGCCTCCAGCGCCCGCGTGAAAAACGCCCGCAAGGCCACTCAGGAGTTCATGCTGGTGAACCACCCGCTGGATTGCCCCATCTGCGACAAGGCCGGCGAGTGCACCCTGCAAGAAAACTATATGGAAGCGGGTCAGAACGAATCCCGCATGCGTCCCGAATACGGCAAGAACTACCACGGCAATCCGGCGCACCAGTTCATTGACGCCAAGGGCCAGCTCCGGGGTGGCAAGCATGTGGACTTGGGCCCCCGCGTTTTGCTGGACGAAGAACGTTGCGTGCAGTGCGACCGCTGCGTGCGCTTTATGCGTAGCATCGCCGGTTCCGAACAGCTCCAGCTGGCGGGCCGTGCCGACCACACCTACATCACTACGTTCCCGGGCGAAAAGCTGGACCACGAATACGACCTGTGCGTCACCGACGTTTGCCCGGTGGGCGCCATGACGGCCAAGTACTTCCGCTTCCAGAAGCGCGTCTGGCTCCTTTCCCACACGCCCACGGTTTCCATGGACGATTCCCTGGGGGCAAACATCTGGCTGGACCATGCCGACGGTCGCATCTATCGCGTGATGCCCCGCTGCAATCCGGAAGTGAACCGCAGCTGGCTTTCTAACACCAGCCGTCTCGCGTTCCAGAATTTTGACAAGAACCGCCTTCCGTTCATGGGATTCCATGTAATCCAGAACCTGGTTTCCGGAGTCAAGGCGGAAGGGGGCAAGATTGCCCTTGCCGCTGGCGGCACCTGCACCATCGAGGACCTTGCGGCCCTCCGCATGCTGAAGGATTCCCTTGGCGACAGCGCCGAGCTGTTCGGCGGTACGTTCAAGAAGGTGGGTTCTCCCGACGGCATCGCCATGAGCGGTGACCCCATGGCCAACCGCGCAGGCTTCAAGCTCATGGGCGTCCCCGAAAACAACCTCGCAGACCTCACGAAGCGTGCCGGCGAATTCAAGCTGCTCCTGACCGTGAACCTGGATATCTTCGGCGAAGATGCATCCCAGGCTTCCGCCCTCGAAAAGATCCAGAACCGCGTGGTGCTTTCGGCTTTCAACGACGAGACCGCCGCTCACGGCACCCTCTCTTGCGGTGTGCGCCACTGGAGCGAAGTCCAGGGCACTATGGTGAACAGCCTGAACATTCTGCAAAAGCTGAATGCCTGCCCGGTATGCCCCGACGAGAAGATCCGCCCGGCCTACGAAATCCTTTCGGAACTGGCCGGATGCAAGTTCGAGTCCGCGGCAGACGCCTTTAAACATGCTGGCGAATACGCTCCCGCTCTCGCAGGCCTTTCTTACGATGCCATCAAGAGTACAGGCAAACTCCTCGAAGGAGGTGAAGCATAATGGATATTATTGAATCCAAGACCTGGGTGGAATGGCTCATCACTATCGGAAAGTTCGCTTTCTGCTTTGTGCCGGTCCTTTACATCCTGTTGCTTATTCCTATGGAACGCCGCGGCGCTGGCTTTATGCAAGACCGTCAGGGTCCCAACCGTTCCTATATCAAGATTCCCTATTTCGGAAAGATCCGTTTGCTGGGGTATGTGCAGAACATGTGCGACGGCACCAAGCTGTTCTTCAAGGAAATGTTCGCTCCCAAGGGCGCAAACAAGTTCTTGTACTACGTGGCGCCTGCTATTCCTTTCGCTATCGTTTTCTTAAGCCCCTGCGTGATTCCCTGGTTTGGTCCCATGGTCTTTGAATGGGGTGGCAAGACGGTCCGCATTGCGGGCTCCATCGTGGATTCCGACGTGGGCGTGCTCCTGCTGTTCGGGCTTTCGTCCCTTTCGGCTTACGGTGCCGTGTTGGCCGGTTGGGCGTCCAAGTCCAAGTATAGCTTCTTGGGAGCGCTCCGTACCAGTTCCATGACCATCAGCTACGAAGTCTGTCTCGGTCTTTCCATGATGGGCATCTTGCTCCTTGCAGGCTCCTTCAACCTAACCGATATCGTGAACTGGCAGGAACACCACGCCTGGGGCATTGTGGTCCAGCCGGTGGCCTTCTTCTGCTTCCTCATCGCAAGCATCGCCGAAACGGGCCGCGCTCCCTTTGACGTGGCCGAAGGCGAACCCGAACTGGTTGCCGGTTACCATACCGAATATGGTGCCATGCAGTTCGGCCTGTTCTACATGGGTGAATACTCCCACATCTGCATCAACAGCTTCCTCATCGCGACCCTCTTTTTGGGCGGCTACTCCGTGCCTTTCGTGACGACGGAAACCATGCAGGCCCACATGGGAGGCTCTCTCGCCATCCTCTTTGGCGTGCTCGCCTTCCTCGCTCTTGCGTTCCTCCACTTGATTTACCGCTATTCCGCAAAGCTTGCCAAGCGTGCCCAGTCCAACAAGATGGAAATCTTGCAGGAATACAAGCTTTACAAGCTCGTCGCCTGGGTGGCCGTCGTGGTGTTTGTCGCCCTGGGTGCTTGTGCCTGGCTGTTCTACAATCCCGCGAACTTCGTGGTGAACGGCTTTGCCGTGGGTAGCCTTGCGACAGCCGTGGGTACGGCCCTTATCCACTTGCTGGTGCTTGTGGTCAAGAGCGTGTTTTTCTGCTGGGTGTGGATCTGGGTCCGCTGGACTCTGCCTCGCTTCCGCTATGACCACGTGATGCATCTCGGCTGGAAGATTATCTTGAATATCGCCCTCATTAACCTCGTGGTGACAGCGGTCATCGCCAAACTCGTAGGGGGTAACTAATGCGCGTTATTAGACAGAAACCCATGACCCTGGGTGAACGCCTCTATATCTTTGAGGCCATTCGCGGTCTGTGGACAACTCTCAAGCACGCTGCCCGCGGTCTTTTCGACTACGACAGCCTGCCTACCATCTCTTACCCCGAAGGTCAGCCCGAAGTGCGCAACACCTACCGTGCCAAGCACCGCCTGATGCTTCGCCCCGACGGGACTCCCCGTTGCGTGGCCTGCGGCATGTGCGCTGCGGCTTGCCCTGCTCACTGCATCTTTATCGAGGCTACTCAGAGTGACGACCCCCGTATCGAAAAGCGGGTGATGCGTTTTGACATCGACCACCTGACCTGCGTGTTCTGCGGTCTCTGCGTCGAGGCCTGTCCGGTAGATGCGCTCCGCATGGATACCAAGGTAATCAGTTTCGAACATCGCACCCGCGACGAATTTGTATCCAGTCTTTTCGATTTGACCAACTGGAATCCTGCCGACTATCCCGAAGACGAGCAGAGCCAGAAGGCTCCTGGCGGGACTCTGAACAAGCAGGCTCTGGAAACCTGGGGAATGGAGGTTAAGTAATGCTCGCTCTCGTTTACTTTATTATTCTCGCCGTGATTGCCGTAGGGGCCGCCCTTTGCGTGCTCCTTTCCAGGCATCCTCTGTACGGCGCTCTTTCCCTGGTGGTGTCCATGGTCTCCCTGGCCGGCATCTACGGCCTTGTAGGCAGCCCCTTCTTGGGAGTTGTCCAGATTATGGTCTATGCGGGCGCTATCATGATGCTCGTGACCTTTGTGATTATGGTCTTAAACGGTGCCAAGGATAAGCGGACTCCCATGTTCGACGGGGTGTCTTTCTTTATTATCCCCGCCGTTCTGGTTCTTGCCGCCATGGTGGGCTTTGCCTTGCTGCGTTCCACTATGACATTTGATTCTGCAACTGTGGCAGGTTCCGTGAAGGTGACTTCGGAAACTCTGTTCAACATGGCCTCTACGGGCCCCGGGTATTTCCTTTTGTTCGAGGTGATTGGCGTGCTGTTGCTTTCGGCGATGGTGGCGGCCATCTTCCTTGCCAAGAGACACCTTGGTTCTGTGATTAGCGAAAATACGGAGGATAAGCACTGATGGAACTCCAACCGTTATACATCCAGATTCTTGCCCTGGTGATTTTCGCCATCGGCATCATCGTCGCCGTTGCCCGCCGCAACCTGTTCTTTGTGCTCATGGGCGTAGAACTGGCCCTGAATGCCGTGAACCTCTCCTTTGTGGGCTTTGCAAAGACGCTTCCTGCAGAGGCTAGCGTTACGGGTCAGATTGTGCCGCTGTTCTCCATAGCGGTGGCGGCGGCCGAGGCCTGCGTGGGCTTTGCCATGGTCATCATGATTTTCCGTAACAAGGAAAGCGTTGATGCGGATTCTTATTCGGATATGAAGGGGTAGGCTATGACACATTTACCACTTTGGTTTATTCCTCTTTTCCCCCTGATCGGTACCATCCTTCTGGGAACCATCGCCGTGGTTTCTTCGGGCGCAAAGAAGGGCCCCTCCGAAGGTCTCGTCGGGACTCTTGCGGTGTTGTTCCCGGCGCTCTCCTTTGCCGTGGTGGCAATCCTTGCCTGCAGCATGCCCGAGGCCGGGTTCAGGGAAACCCTCTGCAACTGGATTGATATTCCCCTGTTTCGGGCGGATATCGGTTTCCTGTTCGACGGACTTTCCCGCATCATGCTCCTGTTCGTCACGGGAATCGGCTCCCTCATCGCCATGTACTCCATCGGTTACATGCACGGCGACCGTGGCTTTGCCAGGTTCTTCGCCTACATCAACCTGTTCCTGTTCAGCATGGTGGTGTTGGTGCTTGCCGACAGCCTGCTTCTCACCTTCCTCGGTTGGGAAGGCGTGGGCCTCTGCTCTTACCTGCTTATCGGCTTCTGGAATCAGGATATCAAGAACTGCAAGGCGGCAAACAAGGCCTTTATCGTGAACCGCGTGGGCGATATCGGGTTCTTGTTGGGCATGCTTACCCTTGTGACTATCGGTGGCTCCAGCCTGTTGAACTACGACGGCCTTGCCGCTTTCATCAACATGGTGATTGGTGCCGGCGAAGTTGTGGAACTGGTTCTGCCCCTTTCTCTTGCAGGACTCCTCTTCTTTATCGGTTGCACTGGCAAGTCGGCCCAGATTCCCCTGTTGACCTGGCTTCCCGACGCCATGGCGGGTCCGACCCCCGTGTCCGCTCTTATTCATGCGGCCACCATGGTGACCAGCGGCGTTTACCTGCTGGCCCGTCTCTCGATGATGTTCTGCCTGCTGGAGCATGTGCTCTTGATTATCGTTTTCGTGGGCATGTTCACGGCCCTCTGGGCGGCCATTGCGGGCCTTCTGCAAAACGACATCAAGAAGGTTCTGGCCTACTCGACAATTTCCCAGTTGGGCTACATGTTCATGGCGGCAGGCGTCTGTGCCTTTGATGCTTCTATTTTCCATGTGTTCACCCACGCCTTCTTCAAGGCGGCCTTGTTCCTTGGAGCCGGTGCGGTTATCCATTCCCTCGCTGGGGAGCAGGATATGCGCCGTATGGGCGGGCTTATCAACAAGACTCCCGTGACGGCCTGCGTCATGATTTTTGCCTTCCTCGCCATTGTCGGGTTCCCCGGCTTTGCGGGCTTCTGGTCCAAGGACTTGATTCTGGAACGCATTTTCGTGAGTGGCCCCATTCTTGGCCCCATCGTCTATGTGGTGGGTCTTGCCACGGCGGTGATTACCGCGGTCTATATGGGACGCCTGATTATCATGACCTTCTTTGGCAAATATCGCGGTGATAAGGAAACCGAGGAACATATCCACGAGGCTCCGGCGGTGATGCTGTTCCCCATGGTGATTCTCGCCTTCGGTGCTATCTTCTCCGGCTATCTGTGGGCTGATTCCATTGGCCTTACCTTCTTCCGCGACAGCATGGCTTCTGTGGTGGGTCACGCCCAGGCTCTTTACCTGGCGGCAAATCCTGCCGCTCACGTGAACCCGGTTATCTTTGCCGCTCTTGGCACGCTGGCTGCCCTCGGCGGTATGTATATCGCCTGGAAGGTATTTAGCCGCGCCCGTATCATCGGTGTCAAGGGAGCCTCTACGGTTCCCGAAGGCAGCGCCGCTTCCTGGACGTTCCTTTGGGACTATATCCACTGCGCATTTATTGCCGGTGTGAACATTCTGGCCTGGTTCTGCGACGTGGTGGTGGAAAAGGTACTGCAGGCAATCCAGTGGACCCTTGCCGCCATCGTCGAAATCCTCGGCGACGGGGCGTCTATCCTCCAGGTCCGCAAGGTTCGTCTCCAGCTCTCGTTTAGCGTTGCAGGGGTTGCACTCCTTGTAATGCTGGTCATTTTCTCGGGAGGACTCGTCTAATGTTGTTAAATCTTCTCGTTATCGCGCCCTTTGTTGCCGCCATCCTGATGGTGCTCAACTCCAAGGAAGACTCCAGCGCGTCTTCTCGCATGGCAATCCTCATGGGTGTGGCCTTTGCGGTTATGTCCGTGGCCTTGATTGTCACGGGTAACCAGGCGACCACCCCTGTGGAATGGTTCCACATTCCGGGAACCCGCGGTCCGGTTTACTACTACCTCTACGCCCACGGTCTGGGTGCCTGGATGGTGTTCCTTTCTTGTGGTCTCTCCTTAGTTGCTCTGATTTCTGCCCGTAGCATTACGGGCAAGAGCTACCGCAATTTCGCCATCGGCATCTTCGCCTTGATGGGCGCCATGAACGGAACCTTCCTTGCGGCAGACGCCGTGCTGTTCTTCTTCTTCTTCGAAGCCATGGTGATTCCTGCGGCAATCCTGATTGCGGCTTTCGGTGGCGAAAAGAGGACTACGGCGGCCATGACCTTTGCCATCTACACTCTGGTGGGCTCTGCTCCCATGATGGTGGCCCTCTGGTACTTGCTGACCATAGCCGACAACTCCCTGTTGCTCTCTATGGCGGTGGCTGTCCAGAGTTTGCCTGCAGATACCCAGACCCTGGTGATGCTCAGCTTCTTGCTTGCCTTCTTGGTGAAGACTCCTATCTTCCCCTTCCATGGTTGGCAAGCCATTACCTATGCCGAAGCTCCTGCACCTCTGTCTGCAATCCTTACGGGTGCCATGAGCAAGGCGGGCGTGTTCGGCTTTATCGCCTGGGTCTTGCCCATATTCCCCATGAACTTGAATTACATTTCTGGCCTTATGTGGCTTGGCCTCGGTACGGCGATTTATGGAGCCCTCATGGCGCTCCGGGCTACCGACGGCAAGAGGCTCTTGGCCTATAGTTCCATGAGCCACCTGGGCTTTGCGGTGGCAGGTGTCTTCAGCCTTTCCGAAGCCATGCTCCCCGCGGTGTTGGTGCTTCTGGTGGCCCACGGTATCTCTGCCGGTGTCCAGTATTTCTTGATGGGCGTTGCCGAACGCATGACCGGCACCCGCAACATCAACGAAATGGGCGGTCTTTCTTCAAAGAATCCCGTGTTCAGTTTCCTCTTCGGTGCGGCTGGCGTCATGGCTCTTGCCGTTCCCGGTACTGCCGGATTCGTGGGCGAATTTACAGTGCTCCTTTCCCTGTGGGATTTGGGACCCCTGCCTGCATTGGTGGGCGGTTTCTGCCTGATTCTTTCGGCCACTTACGTGCTCCGCTTTGTCCAGAAGGTTATCTTCGGCAAGCCCGCCCGTGAGTACCAGGAAGGTACAAGGACCACGGCTCTGGAAGGGGTTGCCTTCGGTTCCATGCTGGCGCTGCTTCTGGCCTTCGGTCTGCACCCCGCATTCGTGACCAATTCCTTGCACCTGTTCGACGAGGGAATTACCGAAGAATCGACGACGGAAGTTGTAGAGGAGGTTACAGAACCTGCAGAACAGCCCATGACTGCCGAAGAGTTGCGGGAACTGGATTCCACTCTTGCCGCTTCTGGTTTTACGGAAGAAGAACGCAAGGCCTTGCTTGCCCAGATCCAGTCTGAAACCCTGGCTGTAGATTCTGCGGTGGCCGCTTCTGAAGCGGAGGAGCAATCGGCTGTAGTGGGTACGGATTCTTCTGCGGCAGGGGTTGAACAGCCTGCGGTAGAAACTGAAAAGACGGAGGCATCCGAAAATGAGTAATTACATCAATCTTATGCCGGTGATCCTTGTGATTCTCGGGGCCATAGTTTCCATTGCCGCGGAACCCTTTATCAAGGACGAAAACAAGCACAAGGTTTTGCCGTGGTCAGCTGCATTCTTCGTGGCGCTTGCCATGGTGTCTTGTGCGCTTCTTTCTCCGGATACGCTTTTCAACCTGTTTGCCATGGATCCTGTCCGTCGACTGTTGACGGGAGCGGTTCTCTTCTGTTCTCTTCTTGGAATTTCTGGTATCCAGTGGACTCTGGGTCACGAAAAACATAAGGGCGGCGAACCCTACGGTCTCATGCTTTTGGCTACGGGCGGAGCCTTGCTCATGATCCAGGCCATCGATTATTTGGCCTTGTTCATCGCCATGGAACTGACCTCTTTCCCGGTGTACGCCCTGGTGGGGCTCCGTCGCAGGAACACCAATTCGGCTGAAGGCGTGTTCAAGTATTTTGTGTCGGGAGCCATTTTCAGCGCCATTTTCCTGTATGGTGTAGCCATGATTTACGGTGCTACGGGAACCACCAGCTTCTATTCAAGCTGCATTTTGTGGCGTGAACCGCTCTACGCTATCGGTGTACTGATGGTGCTTTTCGGCGTGCTGTTCAAGGCGGGTGCCGCTCCGGTTCACTACTGGGTGGCCGACGTCTATACCGGTGCCGCCGTGGCCGTTACAGGCTTTATGGCTGCCGTCGTGAAGGTGGCCGCTCTTGCTGCTCTCGGCTCTATCTGGCTCTCTGTGCTGGTGACCAAGGCTTCGTCCGCTCCTGCCTGGAATTTGGCCGAACCGGTGACCATTGATTCCCAGTCCGAATCCCTGGGCGTGATGGTAATGATTGTTGCTATTCTATCCATAGCAATTGGAGCTTTTGGAGGTCTTGCGCAAAAATCCATCCGCCGCATTTTGGCGTTCTCCGCCGTGATGAATGCGGGCTTCATCTTGATTGGGTTGTTGTTGCCCGATTACTTGGTTTCTGGCAGGGTGCAATTTGGCCCCATGTTCTATTTCTTGATTACCTACGCCGTGGCCTCTGCCGGTGCTCTTACCGGGGTTGCTTATTTGGCGGGTAAAGACGACAAGAACGAAACCTTAGATGACTTGCAGGGTGCAGGCCGTAGGCGTCCTTTCGTGTCGCTGGCGGTGGCTGTGTGCCTTGCCTCCTTGGCCGGGCTTCCCCCTGTTGCTGGGTTCCTTGCCAAGTTCGTGCTCTTTACGGGGGCTTTCTCTGCGGACATGTCCTGGATTGCAGTGACGGGCTTTGGCTTTTCCTTGGTGGCTGCGGCCTACTACCTGCGCATTGCCTATGTGCTGTTTGCGCCTGCCAAGAAAACCTGCGAATGTAAGTGCCAGTGTGCGGACAATGCGGTCTTTGGCTATATGCTGAAGTTTACCGTGGCAGTTGCGGCCGCGGCCTTGCTGGTGATGGGAGTGTTCCCGAGCCTCGCTCTGCTGTAATTAAAGGATAGAGTGCGTTTTACCACTCCGGTCCTGGTGCCGGAGTTCTTTTTTTTATCTGGATGTTATATATTTGGATTAGAAGTTTTTAAGGGGGGGGGAAGATGATGTATAAAAAAATATCTTCTCGACTGGTTTTCTTTTTTTGCGTTATTTCGGTGATATCGTTGTTTACCGCTTGTGGTGGGGACAACGGGAGTAGTGCCGACGAACAGGAGTCGTTGCAGTCTAGCGACGCCTCCGTAATTGATGACGAATCTTCTTCTTCTGTTGAAAAGAATGCGGAATCAAAATCGTCTAGCAGTTTCGCCGAGAGCGAGGATTCTTCGTCTTCAGAAGAGAATGTTGATCCCGAAGCCATTCCCACTTCCATGGAAGGTGTAAACGGCTACATGCAAAAGGGACCGTTCTTGAGCGGTTCCAAAGTTCGAGTTTTGGAACTGGAAAGTGGACGTACTTTGAACCAGACGGGTCTCAACTTTGAAACCAAAATCCAGACGGATGACGGAAAGTTTAAGCTCAATGCCCGTACCATGGTGAGTCAGTACGTGGAACTTCACGCCGATGGTTATTACCGTAACGAGGTTTCGGGAAAGGAATCCGAGGCCCCCATTACCCTGTATGCCATTACCGATGTTCGCAAACGTGATGGAGGTCTGGTGAATATCAACCTGCTTACGCACTTGGAATTCCAGCGCGTAGTCTACCTGGTCAAAGAAAAGAAGATGAAGGTGTACAAGGCCAAGGCTCAAGCCCAACAAGAGGTTCTTGCCATGCTGGACATCACGGGCAGCGAGGGATTTGCCAGTTCTGAAGACTTGAACATTGTGGGAACCTCTGAAGCAGATGGCGCTTTGCTTGCCTTCTCCGTCATGTTCCAGGGAGACCGCTCCGTGGCAAAACTAACGTCTTTGCTCCAAAGTGTGGTGAACGATTTGGAAGAAGATGGCAAATGGGATGATGAAGCTGTCAGGACGGAGATTGCGGACTGGGCGGAAACGCAGGACCATGAGGGTTATTTGGATTCTATCCGCAAGCATGTTGCCGACTGGAAACTGGGCCCTGTTCCAAATTTTGAAAAGTACGTGCGCCATTTCTGGTATTCCAACTATAGGTTGGGGGTATGTTCTACAGAAAATAGAGGTGAGATCCTGAAAAATGGCAACAGGCAGAGTACCAAGAAGGCAATGTATTTCGTTTGTGAAGACAACGCCTGGAGGGAAATGACCGATTTTGAGAAGGATACCTATGACTATGTAAACGAAAGTCCTTGGATCGCCGGCTTTACAGGAGAGGTCCGCAAGGGCGCTGTATCGAACAACTACTATGCCTATGATGGAGAAAAATGGCGCGAGGCCACGGAAGATGAACGAGAAATGTACGACTATGTGAACAACAAGTCCTGGAACGCTGGAGAATATGGAGAACGGAAGAATGGTGCAGTGACGGATACGCTGGTCTACATTTTTGACGGGGCCTGGCGCAAGGCGACAAAATATGAAGCCCTGTGGGGGCTTTGTGACGAGTCCCAAAATGGCAACAGTTATGATGGTGAACATGTCTGTAGTGATGGAGAATGGAAGGAAAAAGCAATAGTTGCTGGATCACTTTGGAATATGAATCCCGAACGGTTCTATCAAGTTCAGACGCCGGAAGTGGTGGAGTGTACTGGCGGTGACCCTGGAGCAATGGATGACTACGGTGCGTCTTGTTTCCAAAACACGGAGGGCTGGTGGTTTGCTTATGATGGTACTGAAGAAAATCCGGGAACAGAGGCTAGTTTTACTCCTATTGCTCGGAATTCGGACGGCTCCTGGAAATTAATAATGGCGGATATGTCGGACGGCACGATTATCCCTGGCGGCAATCTGCTTGATGGCGAGGGACTTCGGGTGACTATATCTACTGCGGGTGGTGCTTCCGATTCTCCAGCTATTGGCGGTATTGGTTTTTATTGGACGAAATCAAAATCCGCGATAGATATTTCCTCCCATGAAGGTTTCTGTCTGGACTATTCGCTTTCTGGGGCCCCAATGTATGTGGAACTGGAGTGGAATACGGATGTTTATGGTTTCGATATTTGGAGAGCCCCGCTTAGTGAGACAAACGGCAAGACTTTAAAAATCCCCTGGAGCGCGTTTTCGCAATCGGGTTGGGATAAAAAACATTCCACAACCATTGCTACGGCTACAGAAAATGTGGTCCGCTTGAATATTGTGTTGCAAAATGGGAATATCAACGAATGGACCAGCGAATTCACCATACATTCGCTGGGCTGGCTTGATGAATGTGATTAGGCCTTTACGGTAACTCCCCGCCAATCAGGGACATCTGCATTTCCTTGATTTCCTTGCAGGCCTTTTCGCCTAGGGCCAGCAGGGCATCCAGGGTCTTGCGGTCGAAAGAGGCGTGCTCGCCGGTCCCCTGCAGTTCGATGTATTCGGCGGCGTCCCGCATCACGATGTTCATATCTACATCGGCCCGGCTGTCTTCTTCGTAGCACAGGTCCAGACGGGGTTCTCCGTCAATGACGCCGACAGAGATGGCGCTGATGTTGTGCAGCAGCACCTGTTCAGTAACCTCGATGGATGGCTTCACCTTCTTGAGGGCGAGGGCCAGCGCCACAAAGCCTCCGATGATGCTTGCGGTACGGGTCCCGCCGTCGGCCTCGATCACGTCGCAGTCCACTACCAGGGCGTGCTCGCCTAGGGCGTTCAGGTTGGCGGCTCCTCGGAGCGAACGACCCACCAGACGTTGAATTTCTTGCGTGCGTCCGCTGGCTCCTTTACGTTCACGTTCTACACGCTGGCCGGTGCTCTGGGGCAGCAGAGAATATTCGGCGGTAATCCAGCCGCGGCCCTTGCCGGCAAGCCACTTGGGAACTTCGGGCAAAAGCGTTGCATTGCACAGCACTCGGGTGTGTCCCATCTCGATAAGCACGGAACCGTCCGCGCTGGACACGAACCCCGTGGTCATCTTGATTTTTCTCATCTCGTCATTTTTACGATTGTCGATACGGCTCATGATTATACCTCTTGCTCTTGAATGTAGTAGTTACCAATCTTCTTCAGTATTTGCGGATTCGCATTCCTTTAGCGCCTCTTCGTACAGGCTCTCGAGCGTTTTGCCGACCTTTTCGTATTCATAGGGCCTAATCATTTCGGAAGAGTGCGTTGTTGGGTTGCACATCCTCTTGACATTTAGGGTGTCGCTCTCATTTTCGTATACAACGCCCTGAGGAGAATTCCTACAGTTGCTTTCGAATACGAATCCAGTGATACTCCAGCTGTCTTCTAGAGTATAGCCGGTTTCATTTGGCGTATAGATTTTGGACACCCAAATGGTATCTTCCGTTCCCGTGGTAATGTTGCTGCAGTGACCATACTTTGCAATGGAGATTTCCCAGGAAGCGTCCGTAATCTTGAAATCGCAGTTGCTTTTCTGGTAGATGTGGCAGTCGAAGTCGAATGGGTCCGAATGTCCCGAACTGTTTGAAGAATCCTTTGTGCCCGTTGCGTCCGGCCCGCTGCCGGAACTGGAGTCGTCGCAAGCATTAAAGGCGAACATCGCAAAGGCGACTGTGCTGATTAAGGAAAGTTTCTTGACGGTCTTCATACTTAATTCCGTGTTGCGGCTTCTGCATTTAAATGTAAAAAATGGTGGCTGGGACAAAAATAGACCCCGAGATTTTTACATCTCGGGGCTTTCGTGGGACCTCCGGGACTTGAACCCGGAACCCGCGGGTTATGAGTCCGCTGCTCTGCCCTGTCCCGCGTAGATACTGGGTTTTCGATTAACGTCTCACAAAAAGCTCACAATTTAAAACCCTGTTTTTGCCTTAAAAAGCCCACTTTTTGTGACCTGGTTTTGAGCTTTTTGCTCATCCCCAGACGTCAAAAATTTACAAAAAATTAACAGGTTGAACCAGGGGGTAAAGACCGTCAAAATTTTTTTTGTACGGCCATTGACAAACCTAACTAAATTAGGTATATTAAGTAGTGAACAAAAGAACACTAAAACGGCTTAAAAAATGACGATAATGTTGACTAGATATTTGATGATTCCAGACGGGAAAAAAAGACTTTCGATTCAATCCATCGAGGCTCGCCAAACGGCGAGCCTCTCTTTTTTTGAGAGGTAAAACCATGAGCTACGACTACCACGAAAACATCAAGGACGACTGCGTGACAGCCATCAAGGAATACCTTGGGTATCACGACGTGAAGGGAATGTCCAAGGAAACGCTGAAAGAGAAATTCCGCGATGCGTTCTGGGTTGACGATTCCGTCACTGGCAATGCTTCGGGGTCCTATACGTTCTCCAGCTATGAAGCAGAGCAGAACATCGCGGGGAACTGGGACTTGCTTGGCGAGGCCATGACCGAGTTTTGCTGCGAGTGCAACGCCATCGAGAAAGGCGCCGAATGGGCGGACGTGACGATTCGCTGCTACCTGCTTGACGAGGGCATCGAAAAGGCGATGGAGGAATTGGAGGAAGAAATCGACAAGGCGATTGAAGAAGAAACCGAAGAAGATAGCGTGGAGGCTTAGCGATGGAAAGGGCGAAAGTGAAAGAACAGTTTGAACGGTTGATGAACGAGTTCAATCAAAAATCCGACGAACTTCAAAAGATGGCGGAGAAAAGCGTCAACGGCACCATGGAAAGGTACACGCTGGCGCAAGCCGACACCGCAGCGGCGAAGCTGCTCGCGCTCAAGGAAGTCGCCTTGAGACTTGGTTTCGCAGTTGTTTACGATGCAATTCAAAACAAGTGGACACTAACCTAAAGGAAAAAAACAATGAAGATAAAAGCATACCTAATCGACGTTATCAACGAGACCCACAAGGCCGTTGAAATTGAAAATAAGCTCGCGGACTACTACCGTGAATTGCAGTGTACCGTGATTGATATTCAGGAACGGAAAATCGGCAAAAAGGTCTTCGACATTATCTGCGACGACGAAGGTCTTTTCAAGCAGCCAGCGAAAATCAGTGCCATCGACAATCTCGGTTCGCCTATGTTTGTCGGCAATCTCCTGGTCGTAAAAAATAAGGACGGAGAGACTACCACATTGAGCGACGAAGATGTATATTACGTTTCCGAACATGTGGAAAAACTTTGTACCAAGCTGTTTCCGAACGGCTACCCGATGCTGACGCAGGTCGAATATTGCTAGGAGGGCTGAACATGAAATTGAACATCGGAGACAAGATTGAAATCATCGAAATGGTTGGCGAACCCCAGTACACGGGCAAGGTCGGCGTCGTCGATTACATCGACAGCAAGGGCCAGGTTTTGGGCAGCTGGGGCGGCTTGGCCGTTCAGCCTGAACGCGATAAAGTTCGATTGCTGGAGGGGTGACGATGGCGGAAGGACAGCTGGATTTCTTTTCCATCTTGGATTCCGCAAGCGAAGCGAACAATGCAAGGCCATGGTGTAAATCATGGCTTTGCGCCCGTAAGAATGACTGCGGAGTCTATGTGGAGAATGTGCAGACATTCAGGCAGGGAGAGGGCTACAGGCGCTACGTGGAGCTGAAATGCGCCCTCGATTACCCGCGGGTCTATTACGCTTGCAGCATCCAGGATAGAATTTCCGGGCGCGGTTCGCCACTGGATGCCGATGGAGATTACTGCTTCGACGTGTTCGACGGAATCGCGGACGTGGAGAAGAAGGTACGCGGCTATCTGACGCGCTGTGCGTCGGGCTACGAGGTGAACCGTTCCTGGATAGATGGCGTGGTGAACATGCTCAAGAACAGCTTGCAGCAATAGTACAAAAGCTATTTTTTAAGCGAGGCAAACAATGAATTACAGAACTCTGTGCAGCTTTTACAAGGGCGAGAAGGAATGTCCCTTTGAAGCTGGGAATGGAAATGCGGGGAAATTCTGGATGGCGGAACGGTTCGTCTGCGAGGAATACGCGCTGACCGTCGAGAAGCAGGTCGAAACCGATTTCTTCCGCATGGTTGCCGCCTACATTTCCAAATGGGCGCCCTACGACTATCCCGACTTGATACGCGACTACCTGTCCAAGTCCGATGCCGATGAAAAAATCAGGGCGCTTGTGACGACGATGTTCCTCTAATGTCAGGCGGCAGTAAGAGCCGCCTTCGGTCTCTTTTTTGCACAAAATATGATTTATTCACTTGAAAAAATCCGATTTTTACTATCTTTGCGCTCGGAGCCTTAGCTCAATCGGTTAGAGCGTCGGACTCATAAAAATTGTGGCACCAGCTTGAAAGAGTTGGATGCGAATGGGAAGAAATCGGTGAAACCTAACCAGCGGTAACGCTGCACGGCAACGCCGAGCCGAGCCAGGGGTACACTCCTGGAAGGTGTAGAGACTAGCGGAGCAGTAGAGCCTGCTTAATGACCGCGCAAGCCTCCCACGCCTAAACCCGCAAGGGCATGGCGAAGACATAGTCCACGGAGGTGCGAAAGCATCACGAACGTAAACCCGTTGGTTCCCGGTTCAAGTCCGGGAGGCTCCACTTAAAGAGGATGAGCTGAACAGCTCACCCTCTTTTTGTTTATCTTTAGGGTAAAGCCCTTGGAGGATTTTTATGCCCTTCGGGGCAGTAAAGGGAGGACAATCACATGAAAATAATCAATATTGGAATTCTTGCCCATGTAGACGCTGGAAAGACGACCTTGACGGGGTGGGTGTCTATCTATTTTTAAAATGATAATTTTAATTACTTGACCGAATCGGTTATTGGTGTTATATTATAAATAACCGATTCGGTTATTTCGTTGAAAGGCAGGGATCAAAGTGGAAAAATTTTTGGCGCTGACGGAAGA
>JAFVTX010000049.1 GCA_017503015.1 Fibrobacter sp.
CACCCACCGACGACACCCTTGGCGAATCACACTATGTCCACTGCTACGAGTAAAAAGTGGAGAACTGCCAAAACACAACGGTGAACATCTCGCTCCAAATATATAAGGTCGGTCTGTACGGAATGTGCGAGTAGCCTACAGCCCTTCGTAAATTTCCTGATAAATCCAGTAATTCCCCATGACGCGCTTTACGTAGTCGCGGGTTTCCCAGTAGCTAATTTCTTCGGCGCGGATATCCCAAGGCCTGCCCTGACCTGCCGCCTGCCAACGTTTGGTGGGCTTGGGGCCTGCGTTATAGTTGCCCAGAACATACATGTAGTCGTCACCGTATTCGGCTTTCAAGTCCACCAGGTAACGAACACCCAGGCGAATGTTCATGTAAGGGTTGAAAAGCAACAGCGGGTCAAAATCGGGAATCCCTTCTTTGGCGGCCACCATCTTGCCTGTGGCGGGCATAATCTGCAAGAGCCCGCGGGCACCTACCGGAGATGCAATCTCGAAATTGAAGATGGATTCCTGACGCATGACGCTATAGACGAAGAAGGGGTCGATGCGCGTTCCGGAATGGAACTTCACCTGGTCCTTGAAGGGAATGGGATAAAGGTAATGCAGCACGTCTATAGGCGGTGCCATCAGGCGACGACGGTCGATGTTGTTCTGGAACTGCCGTGCAAGCCTGTAGCCGGCGGCCACTTCACCCATTTCGTAGAAGAGCTTGCCGTATTCGTACAAGAAATCCAGACGCTTGTAATTCTTGCGGCGCACCTCATCGTAGAGGGCAAAGGCCTCGTCGCTGAAACCGTAAAGGAACAGATCCCGAATGCGGTTGTAGCGGACCGGGTTGTAGGTGGTGTCCGGCTTGCCGATTTTCTGGGAGGCGCGAATCCAAGCCAGAGTCTCTTCGGGAGACATGGCGACCCCGTGAGCATACGGGATGTCCTTCTCTTCCATCAGCTTGTATTCCGCAAGTTTCAGGCGGCTGCGGTGGGCGTAGTAGGCCAGCGGGAAATCCCGGATACAGTCCAGATAGGCTTCACGAGCAAGGGAATCCTTGCCCAGCTTCATGTAGGCATCTCCCAGGAACATGCGGGCCCCGCTTCCGCTCCACAGGAACGGTTCCTTGGCCGCATCGGTAAAGGCCTCTACAGCCTCTTGCCATTTCTCCTGCTTGAAATAGACGAAACCTATGCGGAACTTTGCCCACTGGCGCTTCACGTTGTTCTTGAACCTGCGGTGAGAAAGCTTCTTGAAGCACACGATGGCACTATCGTACTTTTCGTTCTGCTCGTATTCGAACCCCTTGATCCAGAGGTTGTTGGCGTTTTCCTTGCTGAACTGGCTCGCATCTTGCAAAAGCGAATCCGTGGTCTTGATTTCCTTAGCGTATTTCTTGGCATTGTTGCGGTACAGCTTCAAGATAGACTGCATCCACAACGGTTTCGCCTCCACAGAGTCCAGAAGGAACTTGAACTGGGCAATAGATTCATCGTCACGTTTCAGGTTGCGAAGGGTCACGGCACGCTTTTCCCACAAGGCAATGCGGGTATCCATATCCAGCGTGCTGGGCGGCAAAAGCTTCTGCAGGGAATCTTCCGGCGCTGCCACCGCGGCAGACGGATTTTTCGCAAGGGCGATAGAATCCATAATGGCGATGGAATCCAGCAGAACAAGGCAAGCGGACGCCTCGTCCTTGGCGCAGGCCATCTTGGCATAGGCAATCTTTTCGGGCAGGCTTTCTGGGGTTCCCTGAACCTTACGCAAGCGCCGGATGGCAGCGAAAGCAGAATCCTTGTAAACCGTAGAACTGGCCAGCAACTGAATATAAAGTTTCTTGGCCTGAGCAGGCTGCTTGAACTGCTCCAGATACAAGGCGTAGCGGTACCTCAGGGCCGCCGCGTCTTCACCCTTCGGATACTTTTCCAGGAACACCTTCAGAGAATCCGCATGGGCCGCATCTGTAAGGCTCGTGTCCGCCATGGCGGCCTCGATACGCATGCGGGAGGCGGACTTGTCAAAGTCGGAATCCTTGGCGTACTTGTTCCCAAGAGCAAGGGTTGCGCGCATCTTGGCGTAATCCCCCCGCATAAAACAGGTGCGGGCCATTCGCAAAACAACGCTCTTTTCTAGAACGGAATCCCTGCTCCGCAGAGAATCGTAGGCGGCGTAGGCGCTATCCCAAAGTTCCCTGTAATAGTAATAAGCGGCCTTCGCGAAATCCTGAACGTTTTTCGAGACGGCAAAATCCGTAGAGGCCCGCTTGGAGCGTTCCGCACGAACTACCAGGTTCTGGAAATCCTTGGGCAGAATCTTTTCTTGTTCTGCAAAGGGGTCATTCAGGGGGACTGTCGAAATCAGGCTGTCGGTGGCGACAAATGTAGCGGGGAGAGAATCTTTCTTTGCCGTTGTCGGCTTCGGAACAACTGCTGTTGCACTGGAAGACACGATGGTTGGGGCGGAAGCAGACGACTGGGCGACAGGGGCCGAAGAAGAGACAACTGCAGAAGATACAGCAGCGGTATCCGCAAGAGCGAAGGCGACACTAAAAAAAAGGACTGTTAAAATTTTACTCATTCTGGTTTACGTCATGCGGTGCATCGTATGTGTAGGTTGTAGGTGTTAGGTTTTAGGCGTTAGGGCTGATAGAGATAATTAGATGTCATTTCAAACACCTCTAGCAGATCCTCGCCTACGCGAGGATGACATCTGGCATCACTCACACCACACATTTCACATTCCACATTATTTCCCATCCACCTGGCCCACAAAGCTGGAAATACCCAAGTCCGTAATGGTCTGGGCATACTTCTTGTGCATATACTCGTTCACGTTGTCGGAATCGTCCATCTGCAAAACCGTCAGGGCCGACTCGCGAACGTCTTCGTAGTTGATGGAACGGATAATCTTCTTGGTGGCCATGACACTCCAAGGCGTCATGGAAAGCTCATCTACGCCAAGCCCAACGAGCAAAAGCACACTCATGGGGTCCGCACTCATTTCACCGCAAACCGCCACAGGAATTCCTTCGCGGTGCGCCGCCATCACCACACGGTTGATCATGTGCAGAATGGCCGGATGGTGAGGTTGGAACATTTCGGTGATAAGTTCGTTGGTCCGGTCCACCGCCAAGGTAAACTGGATAAGGTCGTTTGTACCGATGCTGAAGAAATCCACTTCCTTGGCAAGCAGGTCCACAAGCATCACGGCGGCAGGCACTTCTATCATGGCTCCAATCTTGATATTGCCTACCTGCACTCCTTCGGCCTTCAGCTCATCGGCACAGCGCTTGATATACGCCTTCGCCTTGCGGAGTTCGTTGAGTCCGGAAATCATGGGCAACAAAATCCTGAGATTCCCGCTCTTGTTGGCCCGGAGCAACGCCCGCAACTGCGTGCAGAAAATGTCTTCGCGACTGAGGCACACGCGGATAGAGCGCCAGCCCATGAAGGGGTTGGCCTCGTTCACGGCGGTAAGGCCCGCCACCAGCTTGTCACCACCGGCATCCAGGGTGCGGATCGTCACCGGACAGGGCGACATGGTAGAAAGGATTTCTTCGTAGGCTGTTTCCTGCTCGCTTTCGGTGGGAGCGTCCTTCTGGAAGAACAAGAATTCCGAACGGTAAAGACCGATACCCGTCGCTCCAAAGTCCGTGACCTTAGACGCCTCCGACGGAAGTTCGATGTTGGCGTGGAGCGTAATGTACTTGCCGTCCCGGGTCATGGGCTCCAGACGGCGCATGGTGAACAGTTCCCGGCGCTGGCGTTCAAAGACCTCTTGCCGTTCGTGGAACTTGCGGATGTCCTCTTCGTCCGGGTTGACGATGACCATGCCGCCGGTACCATCTACAATGATGGTGTCGCCGGCGTTCACCTGGGCAGCTACGTTCCTAAGGCCCGACACCGCCGGAATCTGCAACGACCTGGCAAGAATTGCCACATGGCTCGTGCGGCCACCCGTATCCATCACCAGGGCGCTGACCTGACCGGGCTTGATGGCAATGAGCATGCTGGGCATGATTTCGTGAGCCGCCAGCACCACGCCCTGTTCCAGAGCCACGTCCTCCAGTACCGGACCGGAATCGTCCAGGGCGGTCATCAGGCGGTTATACAGGTCCCGAAGGTCTGCCGCCTTGTCCCGCATGGCCGGGGAATTGATCTTCTCGAATTTCTCGATGTAGTTGCCCAGCACCACGTGCACCGACCAGCGGGCCGTCTTGTGCTTTTTCTTGACCATTTCCAGGACGCCGTTCACCAGGCCCGGGTCCTGCAAAATCATCAGGTGGGTTGCAAATATCAAGCTGTCGTGGACGCCTGTGCGGGTTTCAGAAATTTCCTTGATCTGGCCAATTTCTTTTGCCGTCTTGCTCACGGCCTTCAAGAACAGCTGTTCTTCGGTGGTGACCCGACTTTCGGGGATGGTTTCTTCGACGACGGAAATTTCCCTGTTGGTAATCGGGAAAACTTTGCCCATGGCAAAGCCCGGCGACGCAGGAACGCCCACCAATACAATGCGTAATGGTTTCTTGGATGTCTTGGAGCTAGAAGACCCCTTAGCCTGCTTCTTCGTTGAAGTTGTCATGGAATAACTGCTCCAACTTCTGCACGACCAGTTCTTCGTCTTCGCCGTCCACCTCGAACTTCACCTCGGAACCCAGGGGAATGGCCAGCATCATCACGTTCAAAATGCTCTTGGCATTGGCCTTGGAACCATCAAAAATTATGGAGACGTCACTCTTGGCAGGTCCCGTAATATCAACAATCATCCCCGCAGGGCGGGCATGAACACCAAGTTTATTGGTCACCGTAAGCGTCTTTACAATCATAGCCCCTCAGAAAATATCCACGTTGATGTCAAGACCATCGTTCAAGATGACCCTGAACAGGCTGTCGGCGGAATGGACTGTCTTGACCAGGTCGTCGTGCAACTTGCGGTCCGAAAGAAGGGCGCCCACCGTATTCTCCTTGGACTGGACCTTGGCAATGAGTTCGTCCAGGTGCTTGGTGACACCTTCCAGTTCGGCAATCAAGTTGTTGGCATTCCCGATAACCACATCCGTATTGGCAAAAAGGTTGTCGATAGGCGGTTTGACGCCATCGACCAGGTTGCCCACCTTGAGAGTCACCTCGTTCAGGCCGGCCAGGCTCTTCTTGAGTTCGGGGTCCGTGGTGTTCACAAGTTCCATCAGGCGGTCTTCCAGAGTTTCGGCCTTCACGAGAAGCGTGTTGAACCTGTCCTGGAAATCCTCGCTGGCGATGGTGCCCTTCAGGGCCCGCTTCACGGATTCCAGCAAGACCTTGGTGCTGTCACAAACTTCGCCCGCCAGACCGAGGGCCTCAGCGATGCCGGCGTCGAACTGGCCCGTAATGGTGTCACCCGGCTCAAAGTACTCCTCGGAGTCCCCGAGAATCATGCCAATCTGACGTTCGCCCATGATACCGATGTTCTGGACGCGGATTTCGGAATCCTTGGGAATCATCACGTCGGTACGCAGGCGGATGGTCACCACCACGCGATGGCCTGCAAGCTCGATGCTTTCCACCTTGCCCAGCTTGACGCCATTGACCTTGACCGGGTCGTCCAGCACCAGGGTGCTGACCTGGGTGAAACGCAGGTGGAAGGTGTTAAACGTCTCTCGCGGGTCCTTCTCGTTCAAGAAGAACATGCCGAAAACCAAGATGACGATAGCCAACAGGACGACAAGACCGACAGAGAAGTAAAGTGTGGTATTCTTCTTCATTTCTGCCTTAAAATAGCATTTTTACCATAATCTACACAAAGAAATCTTCTAAACAAGGGCTTTTCATTCATTCTCTTGGTTCTTAAATCCGAATTCCGAACCCCGAATTACCCCTCTACCCGAACAATGGGGCTGTTGTTTTCGATGCCGTTCACGTGCCGGTCCAGGTAATCGTAGAGCAGGGCATCCCTTTCGGCCTGGGGGAGCAAGAATTTTTCGCGGCCCTCCCGCTGCATGAAAATGTCCAGGTAGGTCATAAGCACACCGCCTGCTACGGAGACGTTCATGGATTCCGTAATGCCGTACTGGGGCAGTTTGAATTCGTAGTCCGCGTGTGCCAGGGTGTCGGGGTGGTTCCCGTGGAACTCGCTCCCCAGGTAAAAAGCCGTAGGCTGACTCAGGTCAAGATCCAAAACCGAATTGGTGGTGTTGGTGCTGGCCACTGCAATCTTGTAGCCCTTGGCACGGAGCTTTTCCATACAGAGCATGCGTTTCTTGTACAGGTAGATGGACATCCACTTGTAGGAGCCTTTCAGAATGGACTTGTTCACGCTGTAGGCGTTGTCCTCTTCGATGACGTGGACGTCCTGCAGGCCGAAAACCTCTGCGGTGCGGATGACGGCGGAAATATTGTGGGGGTCGAACAGGTCTTCCAGCACCATGCAGAAATGGCGGGTACGGCGGTTTACCACTCCTGTCAGGAGTTCCCGACGGCGGTCCGTGACCCGCGCAAGCAAACTTTCCAAACTTTCTTTTTCGCTCATAAATTTTCCTTTTTAATCTCTTTTTTCAATCCTAACACTTCACCATCAAGCGGATCCTCGTGATTCTATCGCTGCGCTCCAGAATGACAGCGAGGATGACACTTCTTGAGACCAGCTTTACTAACCCCTAAATCCTATCCCCTAGATCCTAACCCCTATTACCTATTCTTTCACCTGCAGCGGCACAGGAACTTCCTTGGCCTGCCGACGCTGAATCTGCAACTTTTCAAAGTCACCCAACTTCCAGGGATCGCCATTCACCACGTTCTCGAAATCCAGAATGTACTGCACGTTCTCCATGGACTTGAGGGAAGCACTCTTGAGCATGGGCTCCTTGTTTCCGCCGAAGTATTCTCCCGACGACTTCTTGATGTCCTTGACGATATGGTCAATCTTGTCGCCTACCACGCTCTTGAAAACACGCATCTGCATAATGGAATTCAACACTGAATTTCCGGGAAACACGATGGCCGTTAACTTGTACCGAATTTCCTTGTCGGAGACAGGGTCCATATCCAGGTAGGCCACAGCCGTTCCGTGCAGCGACCACCTGAGGACCTGAGCGTGTCCATACCCGAAAAACACGTTCCGCATGCCGAGCTTCTGCCCGGCACTATCCTGCAAGGCCCAGAAGAATTCACCCGAAAGGCTCCGGCCGTTGCTACCGCTAAAAAACCGCCTGTCCTTGCTGGTGTATTCCAGCCGGTAGTTCGTGCCCAGGTAGGCGTTGATAAGTTCCGCCGTAAAGGGCATGTTGTCGAACAAGTAGCTGATAACGTTCTGTCCCAGAGGAAGCGAGCCCTTGTTCTCGTAAATGGCACGGTACTGCCGGCCTAATCTGGAATAGATTTCCGTCGCTCCCGTGATTTTCGGGTCTGCAGGCAATCCCCGCTTGGTAATTTCTACAAAGGGGGCGCAGAACTCTTCGTTATACTTGACCTTGGGCCAGGGTTTCTGATCTTCTTCTGTACAAAAACCGTAATCGATGTTTAGGCACTTCTTGACGCCGGAACAGAGGGCGCGGAATCCCTCTTCGCCGCCGGACTTTTCGATCATGCGCTTGCGGCCGATTTCTTTCATCAGGGCTTCGCGCTTGCTTTCGGGCGAATCTGCGGCAAACGCCTCTGCACAGGCAAAGACCAACAGCATCAAGAAAACAAGAACTCGCCGACCCACAGGAATCCTTTTGGCTATTGCCTAAAATCCAGGCTATCCTGGGGAATTACGGTGAAGGGTTTCAACGCATCGAATTTAGAGACAGGACCCACGATAGAAATGGTCATCTTGTCGCGGGCAAAATATTTTGCAATCATGGCCTTCACCTGTTCAGGAGTGACGGCAGAAATTTCTTTCACGTAGTCCAGGTAGTGGTCAAAGGTCTTGCCCAGCAGTTCTCCCTTGGCAAAAATGGTGGCCGTAGAAGCAGGAGAATCAAACAGGCTGGGCAGACTTTCGATCAGCGCTTTTTTCGCCTGTTCCAGTTCTTCTGCCGTCGGGCCTTCTTTGGCCAGCTTTTCCACTTCTTCAAAAATCAGCGTCAGGGCAAAATCCACGGACTCCACCTTGGTCTGCAAGGCGATGGTGGTCATGGCGGTATCCCGATAGTCGTTGCCTACGGTGCTGTAGATGCTGTAGGCCAGGCCCTCGTCGCTACGCACGCGGTTCATGAGGCGGCTAGTAAAGCTCCCGCCACCCAAGATAAAGCTCGCCACCGCTGCCGGGTAGTAGTCGGGATGGGGGCGTTTCACGAAAGGCTGGTTGATGGCAATGTTCGCCTGGGTAATGTCCTTGTCCACCACGAAGGTGCCGGGCTTACGCAGGTAAGCGAGAGGCTGCGGCGCCACAAAGGCGGAATCCGCAGGCTTAGAAGAAACGGTGGAAGTGTCCTTTTTCCAGTCGGCGAAAAATTCCTTAAGCATCTGCACGCTGGAATCCCGGTCCACATCACCGGACAAGGCAAAGATGATTCGGCTAGACTGGAACACCCCGCGGGAAAGCCGTTTCAGGTCGGCGTCAGTGACCTTCTTGTATTCGTCACCGGTAGCGTCCCACAGACGATTGTTAGGAGCGTAGTTCACCTTGGCACGCAGGGCCGAAAGCACCTTGGCAGGAGTATCGTAGCGCTGTTCGTAAGCGGTAGCAGACTTGGTCTTTACGATTTCCAGCTGTTCCTTGTCAAAGGCGGGAGCGAGCAACACCTTCTTTGTCAGCGCAAGCACGGAGGCAAAATCCTTGGTCAGGCAGTCAATGTCGAAAGAGGCGGTCCACACGCCGGCCGAAGAACCGACTCCAGCGCTGATAAACTCAAGGGTATCTTCCAGGGCACCGGGAGCGATACCGCCACCGCCGCCACGCCTAAGCATAGAGCCCAGCATCTCGAAGGCGGCCTCGTCCTTGATGGAGGCGGGGACTCTCGGATTCTCGAAATAGACCGTAAAATTCACCAGGGGCAAGCGGCGGTCGCTCACGATGTAACCGGTGACACCGTCGGCTATTTCCACCCGGTAATCCTTCGGGTAAGGCGCTACGTAGTTGTATTCCGGAAACTGGATGTCCTTGTAACTGGCGGGGATGTCGGACTTTGCAGGCTGAGCTGCAGCACCGCTCTGTTCAGACACCGCAACGGAATCCTTTGGGGTAGCAACCGTCGCAGTATTTTCCGTTGCAGGGGCAGGCGCGCTGGAACAAGCGGCAATAGAGGCCAAGAGGGCAGAGCCCACCAGCAACGATATGGTTTTCGCATCATTTTTCTTCATCACCAAACAATATAGCTATTCCCTCATTCCAAATTGGACTAAGGAATTTCAAAATAATTTGGTTTATCGGGCTTTTTGAATGTATATTATATACATAGCCTTTCCGGTGGATTCTAATTCGGCCTCCCATGGAGCGCCGCCCGTCTCCAAGAGAGACATACCCACCCGAAAGGCTTTTTTTTGTACCCGGAGCGATGACTCAGCTGAAACGACCGGCCAGTTGCTTGCGACGGCGACCCCGTTCGGACACCACCGCTTCAATCAAGAACAGCAGGGCCGCAATCCCGAGGAAAATCTGGTAGCGGTCCTGATAATTCTCAAAGCGGTCGCTTGCCTGGTCCTTCTTTTCGAGGGTGGCGATTTCGGTCAGCACCTTCTGCAGCTGGAACTCGCCAGGGCTCGCGTAAAAGTACAACCCGCCGGTAGCGCTTGCAATTTCTTGAAGAGTCCCGTCTTCTAGGCGGGTGGTCACGATGTTCCCTTGCATGTCCTTTTTGTAGGCCACTTCTCCGTTCTTAGTCTTGACAGGGATTGGCACACCTTCCCGGGAGCCGATACCCACCGTGTAGATGCGGATGCCCATCTCGGCGGCTTCCTTGGCGGCATTGACGGCGGCGTCTTCAAGCTCTTCGCCGTCGCTCATGAGGACCATTACCGAATACTTGCCCGCCCCGCCGGAGTTGCGGAACAAATCCATCCCCTTGCGGATGGCCTTTTCCAGGTTCGTTCCCGGCATGAGCCAGCCCGGCTCCAGTTCCCGGAGCATCATCTGCACGGTTCCGTAGTCCAGTGTCAGAGGCACCATCACCTGGGCCTCGCCGCTAAAGGCCACCAGACCCACGCGGTCACCGGTGAGAGATTCCAGGAACGAGGCAATCTCGTGACGGCTACGCACCAGACGGTTGGGCTTGATGTCTTCGGCCAGCATGGAAAGGGAAATGTCCTGCAGCAGCACCAAGTCCAGACCGCGACGCTCCACGTGTTCCAGCTTATGGCCCCACTGGGGCCTTGCAAGGGCAACGAACAAAAAAGCGATTGCCAAAAGGAGGATCAGAACCTTGGCGAGCCTCCGCCAGGGAGACACGCTGGTCGAAAGCTTGGGCAGCATGGAAAGGGACACGAACCGCTCCGCCAGTTTTTTACGGCGGTAAAAGGCATAATAGAACAAAAGGGCAAAAAATGGCAGGGTGAAAAGTCCCCACAAAAAGCTCGGTTCCGCAAATCGCATGGACAGACTCCAGAAAAAAACGGCGCGGGGCAGGGCCCGCATACCCATGAATATACAAAAAACGGGCTTTTTCGCCCCATTTTTTCAAAAAAATGACCCCAAAAACGGGAAAAATCACATTTATTTGCGGGCGATGACTTTTTTGTTAAAAAAAAGATATATTTTACTTATTGGATTATAGGGTAACTCTATGGAAATCAATCCCTTTGTAGTCGAAATCGATCTCATAAGCATCGCCATTCTCCTGATGGTGCGTTATGGCATCACGGAGCGGGCCTCCCGCCTCAGGGAAGTTCATGTTTTCCGATACCTGGTGGACCTGTCCATCGCTTTCTGCGTCCTAAATTCTACAGGACAGTTCATTCCCTCCACTTACATCCCCGTCATCAAGATTATCAACGGCCTCAAGATCGTCACCTGCATCTGCATGGGTTGCTCCTGGTTCCTGACCGTATTCTTTATTACGTCCACAAGCACCTACCACCTTCGCAAAATGTTCATCCCCATATTGTTGCCAAGCCTTGTGGTAAGTGTCATGGCCATCATAGATGTCTTGAGCAACCTGACAGAACCGCCTCTCGACATGAGACCCCATGTGTGGATTTTGCTGAACATCCTGACCATCGTCTATATCGTTTCTGCCGCCGTCCTGTGCCTGACCAAGGCCCGCAAGTGCACCAACAGGATTCGCCGTCGTAGCCTTTACCTGCTTTCGGGAGCCATGGCTTTCCCCCTGCTTCTGCTGGTGGTACAGGCCAAATTCTACGATATGCCCATCACGTCGCCCTCGTTTGTCATCGTCACTCTATTTATTCACCTGACCTCGTTGCGCAGGAGAATTACCGTCGATGAAATTACCAAGCTCAACAATGACAACAAACTTGCAGACTACCTGGAAGCCATTACCCAGAAACAGAACCCTGCCAAGAGACTGTTTTTTGTGAAAATCGACATTGACAAGTTCAAGGCCATGAAAAAGAAATACGGGGGTGTGGCAGCAGCCATAGCCCTCCAAAAAATGGCCTCGTTCCTACGGCAGCAATGCATCAATCGCGGGTCTTTTATCGCCCGTTACAGCACTTCGTCTTTTGCCATTGTTACCGAATGTAACGATTTTTCCGAGATAGAAACTCTGGCCAACAGGCTGATTGCCACCAGCGCCACTAGCGAGGAACTTGCCCAGGGCCCGTGGCCCATTACTTTCTCCATCTACTGGTCCGAATTCGGCACGCCCACCACCAAGACGGTTGACGATCTAATCGAAAACTGCACCAGGAACTGCTACAAACCTTCTGTAGACGGGGAATAGCCTACGGAATCCGCACAAAGCGGGTGTTGGCGAGAATCAGCTCCAGCAGAATGAGGAGCGCACCCACCAAAAGCCAGGGGTAGAACTTTTCGGCGTAGCGGGCGTAGGCCACCGTCTCGATTTCGGATTTTTCCAGCTGGTCTATTTCGGAATAAATTTCTTCTAGCTGTTCCTTGTTTTCGGCCCGGTAGAACTTTCCGCCGGTCTTTTGCGCCACCGCCTTGAGGGTGGTTTCGTCGATGCCTTCTTCGGGAGTAATATCCCGCTCGCCCCAGGAGATTTCGCCTGTCCAGGGGTTCTGCTGGAAACTCAGGATTTTACCCTTACGCTTGCCTACGCCTACGGTATAGACCTTCACCCCGATGGACTGGGCCACCTCGGCCGCACGGACAGGTGAAATGACGCTGGCGTTGTCCTTGCCATCGGTCAAGAGAACCACCACCTTGGACTTGGCTTCGGACTTTTGCAAGCGGGCAAGAGCGTTCATAAGGCCATCGCCAATGGCGGTGCGGCTTCCCATGATAGAATCGTGTGCCAGGTCGTCTGTAACGCCCAGAATTTCAAGCAGTGAGCCGTAATCCAGCGTAAGGGGGCACTGGGTAACGGCACGGGCGCCAAAGGCTGATAGACCGATACGGTCACTGTGGCGTTTCTGGATGAATTCCGCAATGACCTGCTGGGCATAACCCATGCGGCTATATTTCCAGTAATCGCCGGACTTGAGAATCCGTTCGGCGTTCATCACCCCGAGCTTCGCCTGTTCTGTGCGGGTCAACATGTCCAGCGTGCCCATGGAGCCCGACACATCCAGCACCAGCATAATATCCACGCCGTCGGTATTGGTGTATTCCACCTCGGTGGCATTCTGGGGGCGGGCAAGGGCCACCACAAAGCAGCACAGGGCTGCAAGGCGGAGCGCCGGCACAATGTGGCGCATGCGCACCCGATGACTAGGCGATGCTTTTTTGGCTATGGCAAGGGCCGGGAACTTGATGGTGCTCTTGCGACGCTGCTGGCGGTAAACATAGAGCGCCACAAGCACGGGAACAAGCAACAATAGCCAAAAGGCTTCGGGATTCTGAAAATGTAACGAACCGATATCCATCTTGACTCCGAAAAATCTTTTCGGACACAATATACAATTTTACGGCTCCTTAGACCCAATCCCCTATTTTTTTTGTATATTGTTATTGTCTTAGCATCAATCCCGCTGACAGCGTATTCGATTCGGGCGGGCCGTTTAACTCTCTGCTTGACATCGTCCACCCTTTGCAGGTCAAGACAACCGGCAATTCGTGAGACAGCTATCCCTGTGGGGGTCGGCCCCATGATGATTAACGTAGAGCACCGTCCACATTTGTGGACTTCATCAATCTGTCATAAACAGGTTTGTGAACAGGTGTTCTGCGTTCATTCGACATATACTCCTGTTTACACTCCTCAACAATCAAACAGGAGCAATCCATGAATCGAACACAACACTATTCCTTGCTCAAGGCAATGGAAATTGACAAGAACAACCTCCTCAAGTACCAGGAACTTTACAAATATGCCTACATCCTTAGCGACGGCATTTTCAAGATTGTTTTCGCCGAGGAAAAGGACCACTCGCTCCTCATCTCGCTGGTGAACGCGATGCTGGGTCTGCAGGGCGACGATGCCATCAAGGATATCTCACTTGAAATGCAGGAATTTCCAGGCGTCTTTAACAAGAAGGACTGCATCCTTGACATCATCGGCACGACCAACGCAGGCGAAAAAGTGCTGGTAGAGGTGCAACAACAGGGGGATGATTTCTTCCGTGACCGCGTAGAATACTATGTCTCCCGCGTTATCGAAAACCAGGTGCACACCAGCGAAAAATACGAACTGCCCCGCATCTACTTTCTTGGACTTCTCGATTTCGAGATGTTCCCGGAAGAGCCCACAGAATATATCCACCACGTCGATGAAATGTGTCACGGTAAAAAATTTTTCCCTAAAGTTCAGAAGATTTTTGTTGAAATCGACAAGTTCTTCGAGCTTGAAAAAGCGGGAGTCACCGCAAACGACAATTCCGAGGCGGCGCAGTGGCTCCGTGCCATCAAGGTAATTATTAAGGAAGAACCCGTTCCCGAAAAGATTATGCAGAACGAGACATTCCGGCACTTGCTCGATTCTGTGAAATTGATTAACTTTGTAGAGGAACTTTTCAATGCCGAGGTAAAGAACATGACGGACTTGAAAGCAGAACACGAAATCGGTTTTTCTGAAGGCAGGGTGCAAGGCCGTACCGAAGGGTTCGTCCAGGGCAAGACCGAAGGGTTCGTCCAGGGCAAGACCGAAGGATTCAGCCAGGGTCGCAAGGAAGAACGTGCTGACTCCATAGCCGTCCTACGCGAAATGGGCCTGTCTGCAGAAAAAGTCGCTGAATTTCAGGAAAGAATCGAGACGCTGAACAAGAAACAGTAAGAGTCCGATTCACTTCAATATTTCAAAAGCCTATGGATTGTCTCCATGGGCTTTTCTGACTCCTACTTCCCAGCCGCTTTCGCCTTGGCACGCTTGCGGCGCCAGGTCTTGAATTCCATGTACAGGGTACTGACGGTATAGATGAAGACCATCAGGATCAAGGTATTCAAGGGCTTGTTCAGGTTACACAGTCCCCAGGCGATGGTGATAATCGGCAGGTGGATCAAGTAGGGGTAGAAACTGGCGCGGCCCACCTTGCGGACCAGCGGAATGCAGAAGAACCTGGCCGCAAATCCCTTGCCACTCAGGAGTGAAAGCAAGAACAGTCCGTAGAGCAAAATCGGGAGGCTGTGATGGAAGAAATAGTTCACGCCGGGGTTCCATTCGGGCCGAAGCAGGAACAGGCTCCCGTAAATGGCGGCAAGAATCACCGCCTGGGCAATGCCGCTTGCAAACTTCTTCTTGAGAAAATCGAAACCGCCCTCGCTGTACAGGCGGAAAAGCACCATGCCGAACAGGTATTCAAAAATACGGACCGGAGCGAAGATGTGGAAGAAACGGTACTTGGCCTCGTAGCCGCTGAACCACAGGTTGTCGGAAGCTCCGAAGAAAACCGCCCAGAGAATTCCTGGAATAAACAGCGTGCCGAACAGCACCCAGAGCGTGCGGTAGTTCTGGCGGAAAAGCCAGCGGCTGAACCAGGGAGTGATGGCGTAGCACATAAAAAAGCTAGTCAGTGACCAAGAGGGCTCATTCAGTTTCATGCCCAGGTCCGGTACAATGGACCAGGTGAGGGAAAGGTGCAAAAACAGGCTTCGCCAGGGGTGGGTCATCTTGGCAAGACCCGCCGAGGCGCAGTCGCCGATTTCAGAAAGCCCTGGCAAATGAGTGTAGCCGCTGAACTTGAACACCAACACCACGAACATCAAAAGCGTCATGAAAAAATGCAGTCGATAGAGTTTCGCGATGCGGGCGAACATGAAGGGAATCACGGGGATGCGCCGTTCCGGATCGCTGAACTTGCTTGCAAACAAGAATCCCGCAAACACGTAGAAGATGCCCGCCGCAAAGGCAGGAGCGCTGATGATGGGCATGAGCCATTTCCAGTCCTGCATGTAGCCTAAAGCACTGGAACTGCCCAGGTGGAGCATCACGATGTTCACGCTGGCCAAAAGCCTAAGCCCGTCAATAGCCGGAAAGTAGTTCGGCTTGGAGGCAGTTGGCTTTGCCGCACAATCTGTCGAGTTGTTTTCCATGGCTGCCAAAAATAGCTATTACTGCTCTTTCTTGCGGCCGGCGGAACGCTTCAGCTGGTTTACCAGGAACTTGTAGAACCCTTCGATATGGGAATTGTCCTGCTTGCCGCGGAGGAGCGTCACCACAATATCGCGCTTGAATTCGATATCGGTAATCTTCAGGAGCTTGATTCTGCGGTTGTCCACCTTGCCCCAAGAGAACTCGGGCCAGAATCCCACGCCCAGGCCGCCTGCGATGGCGTCTTTTACCATGAGGGCGTTGTCGCTCTCGAAAATCAGGTGGGCCTGGAAGCCTATGCGCTTACAGTAATCTTCACAGATGGTGTGGAGCTGTTTGGAACCGTACAGGCCGATAAAGTTGGTGTCGCCCAGTTCATGCAGAGAGATACTGTCGCGCTTCTTGTATTCCGCAGTATTGGGAACGGCAAGGTAGATGTTCTCGGAACAGACAAAAACCTCTTCGTCGGGATTTTCCTGCGGGCGGTAGTTGGCGAAAGTCTGGATGGAAATGTCGTACAGGGACGATTCCTCTTTCTGCACCAGATAAAAACGGAGCGCCGGAGCGTCTTTCTTGTACTGGATAACCGCATTGGTCACAAAGGAAGAAGCCGCCAGGACCTTGAGGCTCACGGTAATGGCCTGCTTGTCGGACTTGGCGCGAAGGCGGGCAGGCAAGGCCTCGATGTCTTCGTAGAGGGGCTTCACCTTTTTGTAGAAGTAATCACCCGCTTCGGTAAGCTTGATGTTACGGCCGCTGGACTTGAATAGCTTGACACCCAGTTCGTCTTCTAGCTTGTGGATGGCATGTGTCAGCGCAGGCTGCACAATGCACAGGTTCTTGGCGCTCTGGGTCACGTGTTCGGTACGTGCCACTTCCAGAAAGTACTTGATATGGGTCAGTTCCATAAAAACTCCAATTCATCAAAAATTTTTATAACACAAATATAAACAATAAAATCAGGATACAGAAGGGTAAAACAGGGATTTTTGAAAAAATCATCAAAAAAAGTGATTAAAAATGAAAAAATTATTTATTAGTCAATATCAAAATCTTGTTTTATCTTTGTCACCGAAAACAAAAAAGCCCCAAGGCACCTTCAAAGGAGTTCTCATGAAATCGGTTCTTAAAACACTTGCCACCACAACCCTCGTCGCATTCACCGCCTTCGCCTTTACCGCCTGCAATGACAACCGGGACTGCGCCTACAACGAGGCCGGCCACACCCTAGCCTGCCCCGAGAAGACCTACAAGACCGTAACGCTGGGCGGAAAGACCTGGATGGCCGAAAACCTGGACGTGTTCACTCCGGATTCAAGCGTGTGCTACGCCAACAACCACGACAACTGCAATACGGACGGACGGCTATACACCTTCGCCTCCGCATCGGGTAACGTATGCCCCACAGGTTGGGCACTCCCCACCGTAGAAGACTTCAAGGCGGCCTTCGGCACAAGCGAGCCCGTCGCACTCAAAAACGCCAACGGTTTTAACGCCCTCTTCGCCGGATTCAAGTACTACGACGGAAACTTCGCCGACAAGGGCGTAAGCGCCAGCTTCTGGACAAGCGACAGCTATGACGATTCCAGGGCTTACCTTGTCCGCATTACCGACTCCGGAATCGCCTACGAACACTTCAACAAGAACATTTTCGCCTCTGTCCGCTGCATCAAGAAATAGCTACACCCCTCCGGTGAAGTTAGTTGTTATTTTTCAGGATGACACTTCTTGTGACCTACACCCTAACCATGGCCTTACGGCCTAACCACTAATCACTGACCACTTTTTCCTCAAGCAGATCCTCGCCTTCGCGAGGATGACACGCTCCAAAAAAACAATGACCTGGCTTATCAATCTATTCACCCAGCCCTCGGTAGGGCAACAAGTTGTGGCGATTGCCCTCACGGCGGCACTCGGCCTCATGGTCGGAAAAATCAAGGTCAAGGGCATTAGCCTTGGCGGTGCAGGTGCGCTCTTTGTGGGTATCTTGCTTGGGCACTTGGGGCTCCGCGTCGAAGGAAATGTGCTCCATTTTATCCAGGAATTCGGCCTTATCCTGTTCGTCTATACCATCGGCATGCAGGTGGGTCCCGGATTCATAGATTCCATACGTAGGCACGGGCTGGTGCTGAACATTCTTTCTGTAGGAATCGTACTGCTGGGCGTTATCGCGACCCTCTGCCTCTACTTCTTTACCAGCATGCACGACAACGTGCCCGTACTTATCGGCATGCTTTGCGGTGCCGTCACCAACACTCCGTCCCTGGGAGCCGCCAACTCGGCATTTGCCGCCGCCGGCGTGGATACATCCCTGACAGGAATCGGCTATGCGGTGGCCTACCCCTTCGGTGTTATCGGAATTATTTTGGTGATGATTCTCATGCGGGTCATATTCCGGCAAAACCCTGCCAAGGCGGCAACCGACTATGCCGACGAAATCGCCGCCACTACCAAAGAAATCGAATCCTGCAGCCTTACGGTAGATAACCAGAACCTGTACGGAATCATGCTGAAAGAAATCCCGGACCTGATTTCTAGCGGTGTGGTGGTGACCCGACTCTTGCGGGGCGAAAACATCTTTACCCCCAACGGAAAGACCGTCATCGAAAAAGGCGACAAGGTGCACATCGTAGGCATGCCCGAGGCCGTAGCCGCCATGGAAAAGATTATCGGCAAGCGCCTGGACACGCCCATCACCACGATTCCCGCCAAGAGTACGGAACCCATCCAGGTGAGGACCGTACTCGTGACCAACAAGAAAATACTGGGTCGCACCATCGGATCCCTGGCTTTGGCAGAACGCTTTGGCGTGACCGTAAGCCGCGTGACCCGGAGCGGATTCAAGTTTACGGGCCGATTAGATTTGCGCATCAAGTTCGCCGACAAACTGAACATCGTCGGCCCCGCTTCGGGGCTGGACGCGGTGACCCCAAAATTGGGCAACTCCCTGACCGCCCTGGACTACCCTGAAATTCTGCCCGCGTTCTTGGGCATTTTCTTGGGAGTCATCGTAGGCAGCATCCCCTTCGCCATTCCCGGGATGCCCACCCCACTAAAGCTTGGGCTTGCAGGCGGCCCGCTGATTGTGGCCATCCTCCTAAGCCGCAAGCGCAAGATCGGGCCCCTGAACTTTTTCATGGCCAACAGCGCAAACCTGATGCTCCGTGAGTTCGGCCTTACGCTTTTCCTGAGCTGCGTGGGCCTGAACGCAGGCATCAAATTCTTCGAAGTGCTCCTGAACGGCGACGGGCTCTACTACATGGGGCTTGCGGCCATCATCACCTTCTTCCCACTTGCCATCATGGCAGTGGTGGGGCACCTGGTTTTCAAGGTGAACTACCTTTCACTCTGCAGCGTGCTGGCAGGCGCCACCACGGACCCTCCGGCCCTGGCCTTTGCCAACAGCCAGGCGGACAGCGAAGCGGTGAACATCGGGTATGCCTCTGTCTATCCTTTGACCATGCTGCTCCGGATTCTAAGCGGGCAGGTGCTGGCTATACTGTTGCTTTCGGCGGCGTAGATTCGGCAAGACCTGCGGGCTACTGTTCCAGTTCCAGCAAATCCGCCTTTAGGGACTGGTCATTGGGGTAGTACTTCTGGGCCAGCAGCAACAGGCGGCGGGCCTCATCGGTACGCTTTTTCGCCATGGCGTCGTAGGCCATATTCTTGAGACCATAAATAGCCTCGGCATTTCCTTTTTTAGCCGCCAGCTCGTAGGCGTATTCTGCACGGTCCAGGAACTTGGTATCGTAGGCCAGGTTCCCGAGGAAAATGGCGGCGTCGGAAAAGTCCGGCTTGATTTGCAAGATGTTGTTCAGAATGTCCATGGCCACAAAGGGTTTGTTGTCTTCGGCCAAGACATCGGCCAGCTTATACATGACATTCACATCGTCAGGGCGCACGCCCAGAGCCTCGCGGTAATGACCCGCACTCTGCTCATACTGTTTGTTCATGCGGAAAACATCCCCGAGATAGACCAGAAAATCCACCTCTTCGGGGTGTGCCGTGTAGCCCTTGCGGACAATTTCTACGGCACGGTCGTAATCGTCCATGGCGATGTTCGCCTCCGAAAGCTGATAGACGATGCTCAGGTCGTCAGGGTCCAGCTGGTAGGCCTTTTCTACCGAACGGAGCGCTCCCACCTTGTCGCCTACCTTGCTGTAGGCCTCCCCCAGGTAGAGCCATCCCGAAATGTTGTTCGGCTCCAGCTTCAGCGCCCTGTGGTAAGCGGCAATACATTCGGGATACTGTTTCAGACGGAAATAGACGCTGGCCATGTTGAACAGCGCAGGGGAAAACGCCCCGTCTGAAAAATCCACCGCCTTGCGGTAGGCAGCCGCCGCCTCGGGATATTTTTCCATCTGGTAATAACTGTTGGCGATATTGAAACTTGTGGCCGTGGGGTCGGCACCACGTTCTTCGGCCTTATGGTACAAGATGATGGCCTGGTTGAATTTCCCGTTGCGGTAAAGGGCGTTGGCACGCTCCAGCAGGTCGTAAGAGGACTGCGCAGCAAAAGCGGGAATGGTAAGGAGGAAAATAGACGAGAGACGAGAGACGAGAGACGAGAGTGATGCTGGACGAAAGCGCCCTTTAAAATCAAAGGGATGATTCTTTTTCATCATTTGCTTTCTCAAAATCTTCATACCAGCAATCTTTCGTCTCTCGTCTGTAGGCACGCAGTGCCGTTCTTTCGTCTATATCAGTCCCTAAACTTCACCTCGAAAGGCTGTTCCATTCCGCAAAACGCCACCGCCTTGCCGTCTTTTTCTGCAGGGGCAAAGGTCATGCGGCCAAGGGCCTCGCGACCGGCGGCGGCAAGCCCGGAACCTGCAGGAGATTCCTCGATAATGCGGATATCATAGGCGCGCCCGCCCACATCTACGCAAAAACTCAGGCGGAGCGAAGCGTCGATTTCCCGGTCCCGAATTTGCGGCGGCACCTGGAAATTGGGCATGGACTTGCTTTCGGGTTTTTTATCTACATCGCCCTTTTCGCTGGACATGGCGCCCCCGCGGAAATCCGCCACCAGTTCTTCGTTAATGGCAGCCCCTGCCGTACCCGAAGCTACCCCAAGGTTCATGGCAAGGCGCGGGCCCGCCTTGGGCGTGCGGGAGGTGGTCTTTTGCCGCTCCGGCTTGCGGGAAGGCTTTTTCTTTTCCACCTTCTTTTCCATTTCTTCCACCTTCTTTACGGAGACTTCTGTCTTGGTGTACTTTTTTTCGTGGAAGATTTTTCCGGTCAAAAACATGTTGGCAAGAGTCACAGAAAATACCAGCAGCAGGCTACAAAGAACCGCCGCCAGGAGAAGCAGAGATCGCTTGATTATTTTCCTTAGAATCTTACGCATTGTAGTTATGAGTTATGAGTTGTGAGTTGTGAGTGGCGAAAGAATCGTCTAGTAGATCCTCGCCAGTTTATCCCGGACCTGTTCCGTGACGAAGATGACACATTCACACTCATCTCACATTTCACATTACACATCGAAACTATTCCGCCTGAGCCGCGATGGACACCTTCTTGACTCCGGCCAAGTTGCACATGTCTATGACCTGCACCAGCACGCCTGTTTCTGCCCCCTTGTCGGCAATGACCACGGCCTCCCTGTCGGGATTTTTTGAGAGGGACTGTTTCAAGATATCTTGCAGACTTGCCAAGTCCACCTGACGCTCGTTCATGTGGATGGTTCCTTCGCGGGTAATGGCGATGAGCAGGTTTTCCTTTTCCAGCTGGCTTGCCGTCTGGGCCTGTGGCTTGGTCACATCTACGCCAGTTTCCCGGGTAAAGGACGACGTGACCACAAAAAAGATAAGCAAGATGAACACGATGTCCATCAGGGGGCCCATCTCGATGCCCATATCCTTTTTCTTTCTGCTCGGCAGGTTAAATTCCATAATTACCCTACAAAATAATTGTCAATAATCGTGGCCCCGAGTTTCAAGTCCTGGGTCAAAATTTCTACACGCTCATCCAGACGCTGTTTCAGCAAAGTCAAGGGGAACGCCACCAAGAGCCCGCTCTGGGTAGAAATAAGGGCTTCCGAAATTCCGTCGGCCATAAGGACCGGGTTCTGGTTTCCGTAAAGGGTAATCACCTCGAAGGTGGAGACCATGCCCGTCACTGTTCCCAAAAGGCCTAGCAGCGGGGCTGCCGCCGCCATTACCGCCACGATGTGGCTTCCCTTTTCCATGTGGCGTAGCGTTCCCAGCATGCGCACCTGCATAATGTCGCGGAATCCTTCGGGATTCTTTTGCGCATGTTCAATGGCGTAACGGAGTTCGCTGGCCAAAATTCCACGGCGTTTTTCCAACCGAGACATGGCCTTTTCGACACCGCCTTCATTCAGGTCGTGACGCAGGTTCTTGATGACCTTCTGGACATCTTGCCTGAAAAAGTCAGAGCCGATACGGAACCAGCTGTAAAACAGGTAGTAGAATCCGACAGTTCCCACCAGCAGAATGGGGAGCATCACCACGCCACCGGCCTGGTACGTGCTTTTCAGGGATTCAACGAATACGTAGAAGGAATTGCTCATTTTTCCTTGTCGAAAATCCTGTTCAGTAGGGCCATGCTCTGCATGTAAAGTTCACTGGTGACCTTCTCGATTTTTTCACTCAGAAGCCCGTGGATGATCATCACGGGAATGGCAATGACAAGGCCCGTTTCCGTAGTGACCAGGGCTTCGGAAATACCACCGGCAAGCACGCGGGCGTCGTTGGTACCTACCTCGGTGATGACGGTGAACAAGGTGATAATACCCGTCACCGTTCCCAAGAGACCAAGAAGCGGAGCGATGGTGCCCATGGCGGCCAAGAGTCCCATGCGGCGTTCCAGTTTGGGTTGTTCCCGAAGCAGGGCCTCTTGCAAGGAACGTTCCGCATTTTCACGGGTGTCGTTCGCCTTGTTGAGCACCGCAAAAAGAACCATGGCAAGACTCGTGCCGCGCTGCAGGCACAGATTGGCGGCCTCCTCGTAACGGGTGTTCTGAACAAGCATGTTCAGGCGCGCCATGAAACGCTTGCCCAAATGCCCGCGATACATGAGTACAACAAAGCGCTCCGCCGCAAGAAGCAGCGCAAAGAACGCCACCAAGAAAAGCGGGTACATCACGATACCGCCTTTCTTGAACCATTCCGCAAACTGCGTCTTGAGCGATTCGTCGCCCTTGTTGCTAATAGAATTTTTGATTGCCTTGTTCTGAAGCAAGTCCATCGGGACATCCACCTGGACCGTGTTCGACTTGGAAAGTCCCGAATAGGCGTTGTTGATGGCCCCGCGAATCGATTCCGCCATGTCGGCAGGAAGCGTGGCATTCCATTCGTAGCGCTTGCCCTGCAAGGCGCCCGTCCGCAGGAGCGCCTGAATCTCACCGTTGTCCGTAGCCGCCTCGCCCAGGAACACCGTCCCGAGACGCATGCGGTAAACCTCCACGTCAGTGCGGCTCCCCACCTGGGACTTTTCAGGACCGAAAGACTGGGTATAGGTCATCTCGTGTCGGGCGAGCAGATCGTTCAGATAATACCTCAGGGCAGGCAAGGTGTTCGGCTTTTTCTTTGCCATTTCCCGCTGGGCCTTGTTCAGGGAAAAAAGTCTCTCCCCCATGCCCACGGGGTAATCTCCCGTAATCTCGTCCAGGGACTTGTCTATGGAAAGTCTCACCTGGGTATTAAAAGCCTCGAAGGCATCTTCTTCGGCCTTGGCCGTTTCTTCGGCTTCGGCGGTAACATCCTTGCTGGCCTGGACTTCTTCGCTTACGCGGCCCAGATCCGTAGAGAGCTTCGTGTAGCGACCGTCCAGTTCGCGGGTCTCCACCTGATGTTCCTCGGTCAGCTGGGATTCGGCATAACGCTTGCTCCAGTGGGCCGCTTCCAGTTTTTCAAGAGAGTCGGCTTTTTGCAAGCGGATACGGGCAAGGCTTTCGATTTCGCGCTGAAGGTTCTGGATTTCCACCTGCTTCAGGGAATCCTGGATACGGGCCTGTTCCTCGGCATCCTTCTTTTTGGCACCCCAAGAGAGGTTTGGCATAATAAACAACAGGAATAGAGCCATCATTGTTCTTGACAGCCATTCCGAATTCCGAATTCCAAATTCCGAATTCATCTCTCGCCTCCTACCACAGAAAGGGTGACAGGCATGGCGATAATCTGGGGCGGTTTCTTGGCCAGTTTCACGTCTATCGCGTAGCGGATAATTTCACGTTCCCACAGTTCCAGGTTTTCGTTCCACTCGTAGGTGATTTTTCCCTTGCTTGCACGGCGCACCAGGTTTCCGTAAACGGTGCCGTTTTCGTCGCTATAGACCATCCACTGGTTCCCAATCCGCAGAATCTGGGCGTTAATCAATTCGCCGTTCTTGCGGGTAAGGGGCGCGTTCACAATGGCCACCTCGTCGCCGAACTTGATTTCTTGCTGGATAACCGCCTTGATACGGGAAAAACTTTCTTCTTCGGCGGCGCTCCCGCTTTCGATATCCCGAGCGAGTGAGCGGACCCGTTCCAGCCTGGCATCCCGTTCCCAAGGCACCGTCATGGCCACCTGCCGTTCCAACTGCTTGCATATAGAAAGCATGGCCGAACGCAAAGCCTTGCGCTTGGCGGCCACGTTGTCGTTTCGGTTCTTGGCGTGGGCCTGTTTCTGCCGTTCTTCTTGCAGCTGGGCAGCCACGCCGCGGATTTTCACGTTCAGGCTGTCAATTTCGGCACGGCGGCGCTCCGAATCTTCGCTATAGCGGGCCTGCAACTTCTTGTAGCGGGAATCATCCGCCCTAAGCAGGGAATCCGTAGAAGCAATCTGCCGGGTCAGCTTCTGGATTTCGGAATTCAGCTTTTCCTTTTGCTGTTTCAGGTCTCGGATTTCCGAATCGTAATCGGCAAGGGCCAATCCCGAAAGGAACAGCACCAAAAGGACAAAGGGCAAAAATTTCAATCTTGTCATATTCTTCTGTGTTAAGTTGCACCAAAATTACATATTTAAAACACCGGAACCTGCAAAAAATGTCACCGCCACACTGGAAATAATCAACTTTTGCCCCATATTTCTATATTGTGCACAAAGGTAAATCTATGTTTAGGACCAATTGTTTCCATAGCGCGGCCTGCGCCGCATTGACCATCGCCCTTTCCGGGCTCCTGTTTACCGCCTGCTCCGACGACAGCTCCAGCAGCGCCTCTGACCAAGGCAAGGCGGATCCCCTTGCCGAATGCACTGCCCCCGCCTTCCTCAAAAAAGGCGACAAGGTGGCACTCCTTTCGCCCTCCTACTCCACGCCCGATTCGAACATCCAGAACACGGCGGCCGTCTTGAAGGAATGGGGTTTTGAACCCGTTATCGGCAAGAACGTGGGCAAACTGGACGCGGGCAAGTATGCAGGCACCGCCCAGGAGCGGGCCGACGACTTCATCGAAGCCCTCAAGGACACCAGCATCAAGGCCATCTTGAGCAACCGTGGCGGTTATGGCACCATCCAGCTGGTGGACCTTATCGACCTGAAGCTGGTGACGGACAATCCCAAGTGGCTCATCGGGTTCAGCGACATTACCACCCTGCATGCCATGGAAACCAAGGCCGGTGTCATGAGCATCCACGGCACCATGAGTTCGTTTATCGTAAAGACCCGCGGAAAAGACGACAACAGCACCCTCTTGCGGGACCTGCTCAAGGGCACTGTGCCAACCTATAAGGTTCCCAAGCACAAGTTCAACCAAAAGGGAAAAGCCGAAGGGATTCTCGTGGGTGGCAATATGGCCACATTCGTTCCGCTGGTAGGCGCAAGCGACATCGACGTGTTCTCTAGCGACGGAATCATTCTGTTCATGGAAGAAGTGGGCGAATCCCTGCACAACATCGACCGCATGTTCAACGCCCTGGAACTCCACGGCGTCATGGAAAACGTGAAAGGTGTTATCCTCGGAGAATTTGAGGATTCCGGGACGGACCTGAACTACGAAACTACCGAAGAAATGCTTTCCAAGTACCTGAAAAAATACAACATCCCGGTCCTGTGCGGGTTCCCTGCAGGCCACGGCGATGTAAACGTCCCCATTGTCATGGGTGCAAAGGTCAAGATGGACGTTACCGACAACGGGGCTACCCTGGCCTTTGACATGGACGGCGAAAAGAAGGACGTGGATACAGACAAGTTGCTGAACAAGCCTTCTCTTGCAAAATCCCTCCGGCTGATGCTTTCGGGAAAATTGTTCTCCATCAACGAATAAGAGAAAGACTAGTTTCTGCTCCAGAGAATACAATAAGCCTGGGTTCTCGCCGCAAAGCGCTCCGTCTTTAGCAGTTGCCGCACTTGTTCCTTGCTGTACCAGGCGGCATCGATTTCTTCACGCTCGGAATCGCTGGGCCTGATTTCACCAGCGGCTACACCGACCACAACCACGTTCAACTCGTTGGCAAAGCCGATGGCGGAATAACTTTCTTTCCAGGTTTCGTCTATGCGCAAAAGGGTCAGCCCCGTTTCTTCGCGCAGTTCACGGGCAGCAGCCTGCTCTACCGTTTCGCCCTCGTCTATGAGTCCCGCAGGGAAATTCACCACCTGCTCCCCCACCGCCATGCGGAATTCCTTGCACAGCAGCAGTTTTTCGCCGGACTCGTCGTGCATTATCAGGACCACAGCGTTATTTTTGTGGCGCCGCAGGTCTTCAATACTCTTGACGTTCGGTTCACGGCTGATCATCTCGTAGGTAACCGGCTTGCCGCTTGCCGTTTCGTAATGGAGGTCGTAACGGGTAATGAACTTCCCGGAATGGATTTTTTCGATACTCTTGAACTTCATTTTTCATTCACGCCGTTAACGACTAGTCTTCCAAGAAATACTGCACGTTGGTGACCACACGAACCTTCTTGACAAAGGGTGTATTTTCGTCACGGTCCTCAATAGAGAACAGCCCCTGGGTTGCCGTCTTGATTTTACCCAGCTTGCTCCTGGAATCCTTGGCGAATTTTTCGGCAGCAGCACGGGCGTCCTTATTGGCCTCTTCAATCATTTCGGGCTTGATGGCGTTGAGCCCGTTAAAGCTGTAAATCTTGCGGTAACGGAAATCCCCTTCGCTAAAGGCAATTCCCTGCTTCAACAGTTCACCCTGCTTTTCCATCAGTTCACGAACCTTGTCCACATTCTTGGAGGCCACCGTCAGCGACATGGTCACCACATAGCGGAAGGGGCGTTTTTCACTGGTATACAGTTCGCTCTGGGTATCCATAATATCGGGAGATGCTTTGGTGATTTCTTCTTGGGCGACCCCGTTATCCAAAAGGAACTTTTCTAAGGTCTGGGTCTTTGCTTGGACCGTCTCGTACAGGGCCGAAAGGTCGTTGCCCGCTTCCTTGAACACGATAGGCCAAATTACGTAATCGGCTGGAACTTCACGTTCGGCAAGCCCCCGCACAACAACCACACGGTCCCGGTCCTTCACGTGAATCATGGCGCAATAGAGGAAAGCGCCCAGCCCAAGAATGGCGATAGCGAGCACAACTGCTTCTTTGAGTCTTGACTGCATAGCAGGCCTCCTGTTTCAACCTTTTTCTTATAAAATACAAAAAAAGGAGTCTATCATGAAAACCGCATTTATCGCTTTCGCCATGGCCGTCGCTGTTTCCTCTGCATTCGCCACCTATTGCGAACCCCATAGGTTCATCTGCACCGATCCCTGGGGCGACGATTTGGTTTCAGAAGAAGAAAATGCCGTAGGAATCTTTATACCATGGAAAGGTGGTGTTGACCTAGCCCTACCCGCTTATCCGCCTTTTGCCGGTGGTGTCGCCGACATCCGCGGTTTCGGCGGTTGGGACCTGGTGTAGACCGTTCACCAGTTCTTGCAAACCGCAGGCTTGTCCTGCTTACAAATCAGCTCGACTTCCCTCGCCAAGACGGGGGATTTTTGTTCTTCTATGTAGTAGCGGCTTACCAAGGCGGATTTACACTGGGGGAACCTCCCGTAATCCCAGTCCCTGTCGGCGCACCATTCCCAGAAATACTCCAGGCAGTCGTTCTTTTCGGTGCTTTCCAGGCAGTCCTTCTTGAGGCTTGAACAGTCCGCAATCTTGTTGCTTTCGAAGTTGCCTGCCACGCAGTAACGCTTGAGGCCGTCGGCGTAGGCGTTTGACTTGTCCTTGGCATCAATCGTATCGGGCAGGAATACGGACCACTTGGTAGTATCCACCATCATGGCGGCCTTGACCAGGGAGGGGTAGCAGGTCTCGTTCACCAGGTAGTCGCCTTCCGCAAAATAGGCACTAGCCTTCGAATTGGCAGTAACCAAATCTGTGCCACCGGCTGCCGAATCCCCATAGGGCATTCCAGAGCAATAGACATCCTGGTACAGCCTGCAGGCCCTGTTTTTCCAGCCCTCCTTGTCATCGGGGTCGTCGCCGGCCTGCTTGCAGGAGGCGCTCCTGATGTATTCAAATTCCAAATAGTCGTCGCCCTTGATTTTTACGGGAATATCCACCCGTTTCATGCCCGAAAAAACGCCCATGCCGTTTTCGATGTTGGACACGGGAACCACCCGGGGGTCTTCCAGGGCTTCCAAAACATAGTCCTCGTAATCCATGTAGGCGCTGTCGGTGGCATAAAAATGGAGCATCGATTCCCCTATGGGGAAAGAGAGGTTCGACACGAAAATAGTGTCGGCGCTGTTGTAGCCGCCTATGGTCCAATTGTCGTTGTACCCCAGCCTCTTGGTGTTTTCAAGGCTATTGCTCAGGGAGAATACAAAGCCGGCGGAATCCTTGTCCGCAAAGTTAGAAAGCATCTTGTGGATGGTGGTGTTCATGGATTCGCCACCGTTCACGTTGTCGTAGGTCAGCGTCACCAGCACACCGCCCAAATCCTTGTCGTGTTCCGTGTAGAACTTGAAGATATCCATGTCCCTGGGGAAGGTCAAGAAATTCGTTTCAAATCCCTTGCCGTTCAAGGCCACATCCTTGGTCTTGCCATCTTGCTGGGGAATTTTCACCTTCTTGACAGAGAATTTCTTGGGGATAGTAGCAACGGCCTTATAGGTGGTAGAAACCTTTTCGCCGGAACTGTCCCACTTGAAAAACGCCTCCATCTTGTAGGAATTGCCCGTCTTGCCCACAAGGCCCGACGACGAATCCGCCACGAAACAGTTGGGCTTGCCCGTTTCGGGGACAAGCTGCACGGGAGCGGATTTTGCCATGGTGTCGAGGACGGTCACCTTGGCGCTGTCATAGAACGCGAAGTTTTCTGCCGAGGATTCTTCCAGTTCATACATCTTGGAAAAACAGATTCGCGGGGACTCGCCCTCCATAATGTATCCGTAGGTGTAAACGCCTGCATAGATTTCCGTGGTGTGGGGGTAGTATTCCCAGGGCCCATGAAAATCCCCGCAGGCTGTCAACATAAGCAGTACACAAACAACTGCTAGATGGCGGGTCAAGCCCGCCATGACGGTTCTACATTCTATCTCTCGTCTTTCGCCTCTCGTCTCTCGTCTAGAAATAATACTCATAACTCAGCATAATCGGTAAAAAGGGGAACTGGTATATTTCGTTATATTCAGGCGGGTTCTCGCGGGTATCGTAGAAGGAGTAGAACATGTTGTCGTGGTTGGTCAGGTTGATGATGGTCCAGCTGAAATTCCACTTGTTTTCGCGGCCGATGTCGATGACCTTCACATCTACGCGGAAATAGTCGGTCTGCCTTTCTGCATTGCGGCTACCCTGCACCACCACGATGTTGTCGGAATAATTCCTGTTTCCCAAATCCTCCCGGTAGAAATACCCCTTGTACCCCGTGATGGGCATGCCCGCCGAATACTTGAGGGCAATGGAGGAGCGGAAATAGCGGCCCTTGACCGGATGCTTTTTCAGGGCGTCCTCGTCGCCTTTCCAGTTGATGCCCGCGTCTAGCTTCAGGGCGTAGGGCTGATGCCAGCTAGGGTAATAGGCCTTGGTTCCGTCGTCGGAGCGGATAACGCTTATGCTCTGGCTCCAGTTGATTCCGCCAAACCACCAGCCCCTATCCTTGCGGAGCGAGAGCTCGTAACCGAAAGAATAACCCGACGCCGTGCCGAAATAATCCGCCATGACCATGCTTTGGGAATTGGCAGAGGCCTCGCTGTCGTCTTCGGTGGAGTCCGAATCCATGGCAAATGTCTTGAGGTCGCTCTGGGTCTTGTAATAGAGCCCGACGGTGGCGTCGTAGCCGTCGAACAAATTCCTGTGGCTGTATTCCGTGGCAAACAGCCACGACGAAGCGGGTTTCATCTGCTTGCCGTAATTGTCCGTGGTGGCCGGGTAGTAAAACTCATTCAAGGTTTCCTGATCGCTAAACATGATGGAATTCAAGTATTGCAAATAATAGCCGCCATAAAATTCAACCGTCTTGGTTTCGTCCAGGTTCACAGTCAAGGACGCCCTCGGTTCTACACCAAAATGCTTAGCCGCCGTCTGGTAGTTGAATCGCGCACCGTATTGCAGCAAATAATCGGGAGTAACCTTCCAGGCATCTTGCAGGTAGCCCACATGGTGGAAAGGCCTCTGCTTGTCTTCCAGCTTGGTGTCAGAAACCCGCTCTCCCAGGCGGTCGTAGGTATATTCCAGTTCGTAACCGCCGGTTATCACGTGGTCCTTGACGCCGCGGTAGTTGAGCCACTGCTTGCCCGAAAAGGTCATCAGGTTCATGCTGATGGACATCAGGTCCGATATTTCCATGTTTTGGTAAAAACGGCTGAAAGCGTATGTGGAATTGTAATCCCAGTTGCCGTTAAAACGATGGTATATCCCGAGAGGAATCGCTACGTTCCCCCAGTCCACGTAAAGGGGGTCAAAGGACAGTTCGTCCTTGCCGACATAAAAGCTGAACTTGAAGCGTGTATCGTCCGTCAAATTGTACAGGAACGTTCCCTGCAGGTCCGTAAACTCGTAGTCCAGATCAAGATCCAAAAGCCCGATGGCGTTGCACAGGTCCAGCACATAGCCGATGTAGGTGGTGCGCCCCGCCACCACCCAACGGGCGGGGCCCTGATGGCCTTCGGTATGGAGCTGGGCGGCGAAGGTGCTTATCTTGATGCTGCTCTTGCTGAACCATTCATCGACGGTGTCTTGCCCGCCCGCGCGGCCGTCCATCTTGAGTACCGAACTCAGGCGGTTGCCGTATTGGGCCGGAAAGCCGCTCTTGTAGAACTTCACATCGTCAATGCCTTCTACGAGAAATGTGCTGAACAGCCCGAAGAAATGGACCGGAGAATAGACCACGGCGTTATCGAACAGAAACAGGTTCTGGTCCGCGGCGCCGCCTCGAACGTAAATCTTGGAACTGAAATCGGAACTGGCGACCACTCCCGGGAGGGCCTGGATACTCTTGATGACGTCGGCCTCGGCGAGGCTCGGCATGCGCTTGATGGACTTGGCCGACACCACGGACTCGCCGGGGCTGCGCTTGGGGCGGCGCCGCAGCTGCACCACCACCTTCTTGAGTTCGGTGACCTTGCCATTGTTGCCTGCGGCAAGGAGGGAATCAACGTTCATGTCGCTAGCGGAGTCGGGGCGTTGCGGGGTGTCCCCACCTTGGTGGCCATGCGCACTAAGCGATGAATCGCTAAGTGCTGTCCGCCCGCTCGAAGGGGTAGCGGATGATGATTGGAGATCCCCGCCTTCGCGGGGATGACAATCAGCAGGAGCGAGGGGAAGGCTTTCCCCTTCACCCAAAACAAACCCGTCGCCCAGGGCCTGGGAGAAGGCGCCTTCTGCTCCGACGTACTTGAGTTCGTAGCATTTTTCCTTCTCGGCCCCTGCCGTGTCGGAATTGGTGACGCAGATATTCCAGAGGGTGTCCTCGGGGAGAACCACGCTGAAGGGCTTGCCCACGGTGGTCTGGAGCGCCTCGCCGGATTCAAGAATTTCAACGTTGAGCTTTTCGCCAGCGGCAAAGGAACTGTCCTGCACCACGCCGTTGAAGACGATGCCCGTGGCCTTTGCAGAGTCTGCTGTTGCAGAGCCGGGAACGGACTGCGCGGAACCTTCCGTCCCTTGCGCAAAAGCAAGAGAGGCCACCAGAGACAACAAAAAGACGATGTATGACCAGACTTTCAACAAACGATTCCCGAATTGCAAACAAAAATAGCAAATAGGCGAACCTATTTGCCGTTTAAACACCTGACGGGGTTGAATGTGTTACTTTTATTAATCTTCATCGGCCCAAACGTACTTGAACTTGAATTTCAGGCCTCCACGAGGTTCATGGCCGCAGGTTCCGCTGCAGGCATCGCTTCCCGAGTAGGACACGCCCTTGCTTCCAAAGTTGAATTTGGACTCGATCCAATCATTCTTGGGTGCATCGCCATTCTTGCTAGTGGCAACACCGGGCACGTCATTCAACGACTGAGCGATCTTTTCGTAAGGCCAATCGACGGTCTGTCTATTGGTTCCGCCACCTTGAGCACGAATGCTCAAGAACAACGTCAACCCACCTTTGCCTATATCATAGGTGTATTTGTACCGATCCATTTCTACCGCATTGTCATCTTTGCTTATCTTGGAATCAGACTTGCTCTCGTAATGGATCGTGTTTCCCTTACTCACGCTGCCGCCTCTGCTGAAATAATACTTGTATTCATGCAGCTCGCGGTTTCCGTTCTTGAACAGGCCCCTCAGTTCGTGGTCAACACGGGCTTCACGGGCCTTATACTGGTATTCGGTACCGTGGCCCACATTCTGGATTTTCATCTTGACACGGCCGACAGCGCGAGTCTTGGCCTCGGAGCCTTCGGAGAAGACATACTGCTTTCCATCCCAGGCATAGGCGAACACGCGGTAGGTGTAGTAGGGGCTACCTCCACCCACCTTGTCAGTAAAGAACTTGTCGTTCCGGCCGTTCAAGGCAACCACGGTCATACCATTACCCCAGTTGTCACCAACTTTGGGCTGCACCGTAGTGGGTTTCTTGACGTAGGATTCCAGAATCTTATTATTCGGCTGAACCTTCGGTTCGTCATTCTTTGAAGCTTTACCGAAAATACGAGCTATTGAGCTTGCAGCGATGGCAAAGGTTTTTCCCAGCACATTCGCATCATCGTCAATCTTATCGTACTCCGCCCGCACCACGACATATCCCAAGATGCGAGTATCCAGAGAATCGGGAATATAATTCACAATGATGCTATTACGGTCCGCATTGCGTCCCAAAATCATTTCCTGTGGAGTATTGAGACCCGACGGAATATTCAGGTAATAAGCGGCCTTGTTCCCATTTTCTGCGGTCACCACCACCTTCACCTCGGCCGTTTCAAACGGAACCAGCTTATCCACGGTAAACTTGAAATTCTTGGCCTCGGCGTTTTTTCCAGAACCTTTCACTCCGATTGGCGTAACAGGAACCTGGACCCCGTTCTTGAATACCACCACGCCGTCCTCGGCATTTACCGGATCAACTGTAGAAAGTTTCACCGCAACCTGGGCACCGTGAACATCCTTTGTCGTAATCAGCGAATCCCCATTGACAGCACATTTTGCCCCGGTCTTCTTGCATTCCTTCCGGAATTCGATGTCCTGTTTATGCGATTCATCAATAAAGTTCCAGGTATTGACAACCGAAATCGATGAGATTGGGCGGGCCACAGGATTTTCGTCTTCACAGTCATTGACTCCATCCCCATCGGTATCCTTCAAGGTCGGATCTGTCACAAAGGGTCCCTTTCCGTTCTTGGTCCAGCCATTGATTTCATCAAAGTCACTGATTCCGTCACCGTCAGTGTCCTTCATGTCGTCACGGGTGCCCAGGAGTTTTTCCATGCTGGCAGGAACGCCGTCGTGATCCCGGTCTTCGTTGTAGATGAACTGAACTACATCGCCGGCACCCACCACAATGGAATCAAGGTTGAAGTTACCGATTGCTACGGAGTAGATATTTGTCCGCTCCGGTGTAGCCGCCTTGTTCACAGCAACAAACCATACAGCAGTATCTCCTTTCATTATGTTGTTTTCCACACCGTCCAGCATAACCAGGCCAAAACGCTTATCCTTCCCGACCATCATGGTGTCCTGTTCATAGTCCATCTGGAGGATATCCAGAAATTCCGACAGATAAACTGGAGCACGCAGGTTCCTTTTGTTATTCGCATTCCTGTTGACCTTGAAATTTGTAGAGACCCGGTAGTCCAAGAAGCGAGTTCTCGAATCAGCATAATACGCCCCCTTGTCGAAGGTCACTCGGGCCGTTGTCCCAGACACCTTCGTGTAAGCCTCCGTAAAGTCCGTAGTCATCCCGGTTCTGCTCCTATCCAAGGTAATCTTGTAAGCACTGGCCGAAAGGAAAATGGCGCCCGGATTGAAGATAAAGCTATTCAAGGCATCCAAAGAAATTCCGCTCTTCCAAAACTTCAGTTCCTTGGATTCTCCCGGAGCCAGAGTGATACGGGTCCACTTATCTTCGCCGTAACCATCGCCTACGGCAAGTTCTGCTATGATCTTGATGTCACCAGAGAGGGTGTAGGTGCTAGCAGCCAGAATCAAGTTCTCAATGCTATACGCCACCTTACCCGTGTTGGTGATACGCGCCTGCATGCTGAGGGTACCCCCAGAAATAGACTCGCCCTCGGACATGGCCTCGGCAACGGCCTTGTTGTAGTTCTGGGTAATGGCCTTAGACTGATTTTCAGTCAGGGTATGGCCCTCACTCTCGGTATAACTACCATTATAACCCCAATTCACCACGAACTGCCCGCTATTGCTGGCGTAACCCGCAGAAAAACCAATGTTCCAAGCGCTCATCAAGGCGGCGCTTTCCGTTTCGCTGAAGCTGATGCTTTGGGTATTCTGCACCGATTCCCCTTCGGAAATGGTGACAGTCTTCGTGGTGTTGGAACTGGTGGTGCGGTTCAGCGTTATGCTGGGGGTCATGGTCATGGTGACTTCCAGCTTGGGAAGATCCGCCACGTTGGGGTTCCAAACCGTGGGATTTTCGGGATTGAAGAGTTCGAAGAGTTCCTCGCCATCTTCAAAACCGTCGCCATCGGTATCCTTGGCATAGGGATTGGTCTTGAACTTGAAGATTTCATCGTAATCCGGAATGCCGTCCCCATCAGTGTCCAGCGTGGGGTCCACTTCAGCGGTTTCCACCGACTTCACATCAGAAAGATTGAAGGAATAAGACCCCTTCAACGCAGTACTGGTCACGATCAAGTTTAGCTTCTCATTGTCGCCAAAACGAGTGTCGAAGGTCATGCCCTTGACATTTTTCAGCCCAATCGGCTTGAACGCCTTGAGGCCATAGCCCTGAATGTTTAAGGTATCCTCCCCCACGTAGTGCGTCTTGGGAAAGGTAATGGAATCGAGGCCCACAAGGCCAGCGGTATATACGGAGTCTTCTCCGATTTGAATATTCGCGAGACCTGCCAGTGCACAAGGAGCAACAAACATGGTGGTCACCGCAGCAGCGGTAAAGTATTTCGTAAACATGATAGGCTCCTTTACTTGGCGTTAATCGTCAGATTTTGTTGAATGGTTTTGCCGCCAAATACCAGCTTGACGACGTAGCTGCCTCTATTGAGGTTTCTATTACGGACCGGGAAAACGGTGGAACCCTTTGAGAGGTACACATCGCCCTTGACCACCGTCGAACCGATGGCGTCCATCATGATAAAACGAGCATCACCGCCCTGCTCGGAGAAAAACTCCAGCGCCTGCTTGTCGGCATCGAAGGTCACCTGTACAGGTTGCTCCTTCTTTACCATTACCGGAGCGACCTTCCTTTCAACCTTTGGAGAAGTCGGGCGGGACTTTACGTAGGGATTGTCCTCTTCTTCGGTAAGGTTGGGCTCCGGCTCGCGCGTATCGGGAAGAACATAAGAACTGTCCTCCTGGTTCGCGTCAAAAGTCATGTTCTGCACCGACTCCACCAAGAATTCGTGGATAGTCCCATCGTTCATGGTCACACGGATGACACGGGGAGCATTTTGGTTACCTGCAGCAACTGCCAGGGAAGCACCCATAAGGCAGGCCAGGAATACAACTGACAACTTTTTCATGATGAACTCCTTTGTTAAGGTTTCACTGTTGTTTCTTTTAACACAGTTAATATATACCCAAAGATTGATATTGTCAAATGCATAATTTCTTTGGTTTTAATCAATTATTTTTATATATTGGTAAAAAACAAAAAAAATCATCCGCCTTTTCAAGCAGATGAGGGATTATTTTTTTTTGGGGGGGGCTAGAACTTTCCGACGGTAATGCCGGCGTAGAATCCGGGCCAGAAGCGGAATTTATCCCCTTCGTGGCCGAAGTCGTCGTGGTATTCGCTGAGGGGCTTTACTAGGATCTTTTCGCCATAGCCCTGGGCTGCGAGATTGAGGGTGCCGCCCACCGAAAGCCCGAAGAAGGGGAACACTTGAGTCGTGTAGCCCAGGCGCAGACGGTGGTGGAAATTGACGCCATCGGAGCCGTATTCAAAATCAGAATCGTCAAAGTTGAAAGCCACCTTGTCGTGTTCCATCAGGAACATGTATTCCAAGTCAATGTGGCTGCCGTACTTGCCGAACTGGGTTCCAAGACCGAGACCCGCTTCGGAGACATCGCTAAAGTGCCTGAACCCCGTTCCCTTTTCAATCAGGCGGGCTCCTTCAAGGGCGGTGTAGAGGTAGGCAGTGCCCATGTGGAGGGAAACGCCCAGGGCGCCCATCTCGTTGAGAGAACCCATGACGCTCCACACGCCGTTACCCACGATGTTGATGAGGCCCACGGGAGTCCTTTCGCAGTGGCCGCAAATGTTCAAGATGCCTACCTGGCGGCCATCCGCCCGGCCCGCGATGTTCAGGACGCTCACCTGGGCGGTGTTGAGCTTGCCCGCCACGTTCATGGCGGCAGCCACCTGCACGTCGGATTCCTTGGCAGCGTTCAGGGCGGCTGTCACCTGCACACCGGATTTCTTTGCCGCGTTCAGGGCAGCGGATACCTGCACATCGGATTCTCTCGCGATGTTCGCCGCGGCAGTAACTTGGGCATGGGTTTCCTTGGCCACATTCAGGGCGGCAGAAATCTGGGCCTTGGTTTCACGGGCGTAGTTGATGGCAGGGGCCACCTGCACGCCGTTCAGGGAATCGCGGGTCACGTTCATGGTAGCCGAGACCTGCACACCCGAAGAATTCTCCTTGGCCACGTTAATCACGGGAGACGCCTGGATTCCGTTAAAGGAACCCGCATAGTTCATGACTCCCGAAACCTGCGCCCCTTCGAAATGCTCCTTCGCGCCGTTGAACACCGCCGTAAGTTGCAGGCCGTGCATTTCCTTGCGGGCGATGTTTGCAAAGATACTGATTTGCGAGCCCAGCATATAGCTGTCGGTACGGGTCACAAACAGGCCCATCTGCAGGCCCTTGCGGGCTTCGCGGTCCTTGTCCACCAGGTTGAAGGTCACGCGGTATTTTCCGTTGTGGTCCAGGGAATCCAGGGAGCAGGCGGTAGTATCGCCGGAGGCACAGTCCCCGCGGCGGGCGATTTCGCCCCGGAGGGTAGTCTTTTCGGCCACGATGGCGCTGAACTGTTTTTGCGTCAGCTGGGCACGGTAATTGTCCTGCAGGGTGACGCTCGCCTCCTTGTATTCGGCAGGACGTTCCAGACGCACGCTGTACTTGCCGGCGGCAAGCCCCAGGTTGATGGGCCGCCCTGCCTTCTTGTAAAGTTCCGCCACCAGCTCGCCCCGCTCGTCACGGATGAACAGACGGCCTTCCACGTCTTCGCCGATGTCGAGACCCGCGTTCATGCTGCGTAAATCCGTCATCACCACGTCTCCGGTACCGGCCAGGTTCATGTCCCGGCTGGGGTGCTGGGCGCCACCCATGGTTGCTTCCGTTTTCTGGAGCGTCTCGTTAAAGGCAAACTGGTAAGCTTCCGAAAGGGTCACCTTGCCATCGCCGCTGATATCGCCCGCCCCGCGTAACCCGCTCACCAGGGAATGGGTAAAGAAGGAACCCTTCAGCTTGTCGCTTTCCTGGCTGGATTCATCTTGCGTGCTGCTGGTAATAAAGGCATAGCCCTTCATGTCGGAACTCTTGTCCACCATAAAGGCGGGAACCGCCACGCCGCCCTTCGCGCGGGTAATGGCTCCCGAACCGCAGGCGTCTATCACCGCAATCTTCACGTCGGCATGGAGGGAATCGATTTTTGTGCGGAGCGCCTTCCAGGCGAAGGTCTCCTTGCCCAGACGCAGGCCCTTTTCGTCGGCATGACCGCTGTAATAGACCAGCACCTCGTCGCGGCCGCCTGCCGACTTGTTCTTTGCAATCTTCTTGTCCAGTTCGTCAATCTTCTGCTGGAACGCGGCAACGCTGGGTTCCTTCACCTCCACGACGTTTCCGGCCTGCACGCCGCCCATTTCCTTCAGCACGTTCACGAAGGAGCGGGCATCGCTTGCGGCATAGCGGAGGGTGGGGCGGCCCTCGCCGCCGTAATTGGCGCTTACGGCCAGTACGTAGCGGTTAATCTGAATCTCCTGGGCGGCAGAAACACTGGAAGCCGCGGCCAACAAAACAAGGACAACAACTGAAATTATCTGGAGCGACAAGGAAGCATCCATCTTTTTAATCAAATTCATCATCTTACTTGCCCTCCGTCTTGCGAAGCGTGAGGCTTACTGCCTTAACGCCCTCCTGTTTCAGCGAGGCGTCGATGTCCCCCGCGTTCAACTCGAATTCACTTTTTGAGGTCAAGAAAAAGAACTTCTCGAATTTGGGCGCATTGTCCAGCTTGTAGGCAAAGGGCAACGTGGTCATCTTGCCAGGCTCCAGTTCCACCGCACGGTTCTCCCGCCCCATGTGCATGGTGATGGTCCCGTTCCCGTCCATGCTGAAAAGCAGACCGAAACATTTTTCGGCAACGGCGTAACGCAGCTGGATTTCGTCGCCCTCCCGAGCCTCTCCCAGATTTTCCATTTGCACGGCGCTATCGCCTGTCTTTTTCCAGACTTCCATACGGGCGGAGAGTCCCTTAATACGCAGGCCATCGTCACTGGAAGCATCGACCATGGCCACTTCCATAAGCTGGGTATTTTGTTCCGAAAGGGAACGCTGGCCGAACAGTGCCACCGTCACCACCGCAAGCACCAGGGCTGCGGCGGCGGCAAGTTTCACCAACTTGAAATTCACACGCACCGTGTTGCCGGCTCCCGCATTGGAGCGTCCGGGCATCATGGCAATCTTTTCCGAAAGTTTTTCGAAAGGAAGCTTCTTGAGGATTGCCGCATTGTCCTCCCGCAGCATCTTCACGCGACCGGCGAAGATTTCATCTGTCGCCTCCATCTCGCGGATTTCGCGCATTTCTTCGGCAGGCAAGTCGCCCGTCAAATATTTTTCCAGTTTCCAGTCGGGAATCATCACTTCACCTCCAGGTTTTTAACTCTTGCCTGCAAGGTGCGTAAACGCTTGCGCACCCCGCTTACCGAAAGCCCCACCATCTCGGCGGTTTCTTCCAGCGTCATACCATCTACATAGTGCAACACCGCAATGGTCCGGGTAGATTCCTGCTCCCGCGAAAAAATTTTCGCCAATATGCCGCGAGCCTCATAGCCTTCCTGCTCGTCGTCTGCGCAGGCGATATTCAGCAACAGCTCGCTGGAATCCACGTCCAGCCCCCTGCGCTTCTTGTCGCGGATGCGGTTCAGGCAGAGCCTGGTGGCCGTATTCCACAAAAGACTGCTGGGACTGTCCAGGTTCAGGCGGTCCATGCCGGCATAAATCCGCAAAAACACGTCCTGCATCAGGTCCGAAGCCTCCGCCTCGTCCTTGAGCAGGGCCATACAGCGACGGTAAACCATCGGGGCGTAGGCCTCGTACAGTCTAGAAAACGCCATGCGATCTGCGGAATTTATCCTTTCCATGCCTGTGTAACACTTGTGGAGGTTAAAAGTGTCACCGAAAATGTAAAAAAAGTGGATAGGGGCTAGGATTTAGGGAATAGGGGTGCGGAGGAAGTCTCCCACTCTCCTAAGGGAACACTCCTGTAAAAACACGTCAAATATAGTTTTTTGACTTAGGCATTTTCCGCTACTTACTAAAATCAAAAAAAGCTGCGGGATCCGTCCCGAAGATTTCACCGAGTTTTATCGCCATCTTGCGGGATACCGCCCTTCGTCCGTTTTCCATGGCACAGAGGTTCTGAACCTGAATCCCGAGTTTTTCGGCAAGGGTGACCTGCGACCAGTTGCGCAAATCTCGGTTCGCAACAATCATTTCGCCGGGAGTGGAATCCAGATTCTTGAACCAGTCGGACTCTTCGAAGGGGATCGAATCCTCGTTTTTGCAGACCGCCACATTTTCGGACTTGTAGGTATCCTTCAAGAACCTGACAAGCGGAGCAGGGATGTGCTTCGCACGAATTTCAATACGGGGCTTTTTCACGACTGCCAACATAGTAAACCTCAATATTTATCGACCCGTTCTCACATGTCCAGCAAGCGACCCAATTCAAGGCGATGTGACAATGATACTTGCTATCGCCAAGTGTTGAGTAATGCCAGAAAAGTGGTTGTATTGGTCCGGAAACCTTTAACGACTGCAACAGAGCCTTCAGCTTGTTCTGCTCCGCTCTAGGCATCGTTTTTGCCGAACGTTCCGCCTTTTTGGTTATGGTCACATTGTACATGGTTAAATATAATCAATTTTTGATTATTGGTCAACAAGGTTAAACTTTTAAGGATTAAAAGTTATCAAACAAAATGGCAAAAAACAAGAAATAGCCAAATTTTGCAAACAACTGTTGACATTTTTCAACAACTTTTTTGAAATGTCCAAAAAAGAAGGGACACCCTTGCGGATGTCCCTGGTGTTTAAGGAGCACAATGAAGAATCGTTACAATCGCCGAGTTAGCCCACGGTCAACTTGCGTGCGGAGGCCTGCTGCTTCTTGGCTAGCGAGAAGGTCAACACACCGTTTTCCAACGAGACCTTGATGTTCTCGGGGTCAATATCGTCGGCCAGGCGGAAGCTCCGTTCGTAGGTGTACTTGCTATCTTTGCGGGCACGGGTGGCCTTGACGGTGATGATGTTCTTTTCTACCTGTACGTCCAGGTCTTCTTTCTTGACGCCCGGCAATTCCACCTCTAGCACAAAGCCGTTGTCTACTTCGTAGTAGTCGGCCTTGGGGGTGTAGGCACATTCGCCCTGAGCGTTGCAGGCGTTAAAGTTGTCGAGGAAGTTCTGGAGACCATAGAAAGCAGAAGGAAGAATCTGAGTATTGAGCATAATTTTAACCTCACTGGTTGTGGGCCCCGGGCCTTGGCGGTTTGCCTTGGCCGGGGACCCGGTTTTTTGTTTTCACACTCCTATACGCAAAGGCCGTGCCAATTTTTGTAGAAGACGGCACCCATTCGGAAAAAAATGCCATGAAACGGCAAAAAATGGCGTTTTTGGGGTAAAAAAGGGAGATCCCCGCCTTCGCGGGGATGACAAATGAAGGGTGCGGGGATGACAAAGCGGACATCCCTTTCAATAAGAAACACCCCTGTTTCAGGTAAGAAACAGGGGGACGTTTTGTTTTTAAGCAGGCGAGAAAAGGAGATCCCCGCCTTCGCGGGGATGACAAATGAAGGGTGCGGTGATAAATAGTTGGATTAGTCCAGCAGGCCCTGGTACAGGTCCAAGAGCTTGCGGGAAAGCAAACTGGTGTATTTTGCGTTGTTCAGGGCGACCTGGGCCGACTCCAGACTGTTTTTCTGGTTCAGGTAGTCGGTGTAGGTCAGCGCCCCCAGCCTGCGCTGCTCTTCGGCCACCTTCAGGGCCTCCTGCTCGGCGGCCACCTGCAAAACAGCAGCCTTCCACTGCAGATCGGCGCTAAGGGCGTTCAGGTAAAGCTTCTCGATGCTGTTTTCCAAATTCTTTGCCGTCTCCTGCAGGCCCACCTGGGTTTCGGCCTCGTTCACCTGGGCCAGCAGCACCTTGTTGGCGGTAGCGCCCGCATCGATGATGGGAATGCTGATCCCGAGAGTCAAGGAATTCTGCCAGCCGTACTTGAGCTGGTCCTTGTAGCCCTTGGATTCCCAGGCCTGCAAGCCTGTGCTGGAATTTGCCCCCAGGGTCACGGAGATAGAGCTGTTCTTGCCTGCCACCTTGGTGTTCTTCTGGGCGGCCTTCACAGAAATGCTGTCGGATTTAAGCCCGGGATGAGCCGCACGAATGCGGGCCTGCAGCTCGCCGTATTCCGGCAGGGGCGGCAAGGAATCCGGATTGTTCATGCTAATTTCGGGAGCAGACACGTCGAACTCTTCGGTCTCGGGCAGTTCCAGCAGCTGCCGGAGCGTGGTCCTTGCGGTAGAGACCTTCAGTTCGGCCGTAATCTTTGCCGCCTGTTTCTGGAGCACACTGGCCTCGGACTGGGTCAGGTCCTTCTTGGTCACGGAACCTACCCCGTAGAGGTTCGTAAAGTATTCGAATTCCGCCTGGGCCACCTCTACCGCGTAGTCCGCCGTATGCAGGTTTTCCTTGGCCAGAAGCAGGCTCATGTAGGCGTTCAGCACGTTTTCTTGTACGGTGCGTTTGGTCTGCAGGGTAGAAAGTTCCGCCGCCTCCCGGCTCAGTTCCTTGGCCTCTACGTTCAGGCTGGTAGCGCCGCCGTCCCACAGGGTCACGGAGCCGTTCAAACCCAGGTTCAGGCGGTAATGGTCTTCTTGATCTACAAAGGGGTGGTCGTAAAGGGTATTCTGGATACTGGCCGAAACCGTGGGGTAATGCCCGATTTTTGCCTGCTTGACATTTACCTGAGCCTGCTGCTCCCGGAGTTTAGCCGTTTCCAGCGAAAGGCTCTTTTCGGCCGCCTGCTTGAGGCAGGCCTCCAAAGTCCAAGACGTACCGGCATGCAGGAGTGTCGCTGCCGCTAAAATCCCAAACAAGGAGGCTTTCGTGATATTCATGACCTTTAGATGCTTGACAATGACGGAGGGTTGCGCACCCTACCGCCCAGCATTCTTTTTCATCATCTCGCGACGCTGTTCTTCGGCAAAGAGGCGGGCCATCTCGATACGGTTGATTTCCTGTTCCTTCTTCTTGGTCTCTTCCTTGCAGTTCACGCACTTGGTGGCGGTAGGCACAGCCATAAGACGGGCCTTGGGAATCAACTGCTGGCACACCTTGCACACGCCGAAGGTGCCCTTCTTGATACGCTGGAGAGCCTCTTCCAGATAAACCAGGTACTTGCCTTCGCGGGCCGCCAGGGAGAACGTAGTCTCGAGAGCGTTGTAGTCGGTAGCGGAATCGGCACTGTCGGAATCCCCGCCGTCGCCGGACTGGTGCTTTTGGCCCTGAAATGCATTGGACTTTTCGGTCTCGCTCTGGGCGGTCACCAGCTGGCGCCGTTTTTCCAGAAGCATCTCCTCAAAAAACTTGAGGTCTGCAGCACTCATCTTTGCAGGTTTCTTTTCGGCCATAGTTCGCTCCTTTCTTGGGGTTCCCTTCTTAATCTTTTTCGTGTTAAACTAAATTATTTTTTTCAAAAGAGGACACAATTTTAGAAAATATCCATATTTAATCTAAGGCCCTGTTTCTTGACGTCTGCGATTAGGCCGTCAATATCGGTACCTATGCGGTCCAGTTCCTTAATTATGTCGCCTTTTTTAGACAAAATCAACCCCACGGTGTTGTCGTCCTGGGAGATTTTCGCCTGGATGGTTTCAAGTTCCGTTTTAAGCCCGCGGACCTGGGTCAGGAGGGTATCTACATGAGCCACAAGGTTTTCCACTTTCTGGACGGTGCCCTCGGCCCTTTCGGGAACATTTCCCAGGCTGGATTTCGCCTTGTCCAGAGTTCCTTCGGCTTTTGAAAGCAGGTCCTTGGCCTCGCCCACCCATTCCTGGACTGATTCCTGCGATGTCCCAACCAGGTCATCTGCCTTCTTGAGCACGCGGTCAAGACGCTTGCCCGCTGTACCCTTGGTTACGGAATCTTTCAGGGCGCCCATCTGGGTGGCAATGGAGTCCAGCTCCGAGAGGATAAAGGCAATGTTTCGGCCTATGGCGTTGGCGCCCTCTTCGTAGTAGCCGTTCACCGTATCGCCGTCGGCAATCAGGTCCTTTGAATCCCCGGTCAACACGCTGAGTTCACGTTCGCCCATAAGCCCTGCCGTTTTCAGGCGGAACTCGGAGTTTTTCGGAATCTTGGTATCGGCAAGCACGCGGGCCGTTACGTAAACCGCTTCGTCTGTCAGCTGCACCTTTGCAATTTCGCCCTTGGTGATTCCGCGAACTTCTACGCGGTTGCCCGGAGAAAGAGTTCCGACACTTTCGTAGCGCACCACAAAACTGTAGCGGTCATGGTGGGGGCTTGCCGGATGGAACAGGTACAGGGCCATGCCGCACCCGACCACGATAATCGAGAAGACGACAAAGGGGAATAAATTGGAACGGAATTTTCGACGGAAGCTATTCATAGGGGGACCAGTTCTCCGGCTCCATTTCCAAGAGGTCGTCGGTGTATTCGCCTTTCGCCTTGGCCTTGATTTTCTGCATCAGGTTTTCATTGAAATCCCGGGCCACGTTCTGGCCGTTCATTTTCATGAGGGCATTCATGGCAATCACTTCGCAAATCACCGTCAGGTTCTTGCCCGGTGACACGGGAATCACAATCTTCGGGATAGAAACGCCCATAACGACTTCGTCCAACTCATTCAGACCCGTGCGCTCGTAAGAAACGTTCTGGCTCCAGGGCTGGAGTTCCACGATGACTTCGATCTTTTTCACCTTGCGGATAGCGTGGATACCGAACATGGAGCGAATGTCCAAGAGGCCCACCCCGCGGATTTCCATGTGGTGGCGGATCAGAGGGTCGGGGCGTCCGATAATCACGTTGCCCACGTGGCTTACATGAACCACATCGTCGGCCACCATGCGGTGTCCGCTTTCTACCAGGTCCAGCACGCATTCGGACTTGCCCACGTTGCTGTCGCCCACAAAGAGCATGCCTATACCATAGACATCCACGAGACTCCCGTGGATAATGGCGTGAGGCGCAAAGAATTCCTCGAGAATTCTCTGGGCAATCTTGTTGAACTCGTAGGTGTGGAGCGTCGTAGAGAACAGCGGGATATGCAGCTTGCTGCACATGGCCCGAAGTTCCGGGTGGGGCATCTGGGCATGGGTCACCACCCACATGGGCGCCTTGAAAACAGAAAGGCTTTCAAAGACCTTCACGCGGCCCGCAGTACCCAGAGATTCCAGGTAGTTCCATTCCGTATGGCCCACCACCTGGATTTGCTCCGAACTATAAACTTTGGTATAACCCGCCATGGCAAGGCCAGGGCGGTGGATACCGCTTTCGGCAATGTTTGTGTTCAGGTCCTCTTCCGGAGAATGGAGGGCCAGCTGCAAATCCTTGCCGTAGCGACAGAAAAAGTCTCGCACCGAGAGTTTTTCCCGGTGCAAAACCTTGATGTCTTTCAGTCTGGATTCAGCCATTAGGACAGATCAGAGAGGGGCTGGGCACGATGATCGTTCTGCTTTTCGTTGGCCTTCTTCAGCTGGGTCTTGACTCTTTCCAGGGCCACGTCCACAGCCTTGCCCATGTTCTCTTCGTCGGCAGAAGCCACCACCACGGAGCCCGTGATGTTCACGGAGATTTCGCAATGGCGCTGGTGCTCCACTTCGTGATCCAAAATGACGGAGGCTCCCGTGATGTTCGGGTAGAACTTTGCCAGTTTGTCCATTTCTTCTTGAATCCTATCCTGGAGACCGGCAGATGCATTAAAATGACGGGCAGAAAATTGAATATCCATTGTAAACCTCCGTATGTTGAGATGGCACATTTCGATGTTCTAGCATCGCATCTAGAGTATATACATCTTTTTTTATAAAAAAAGCAAATATAATATGTTTTTTTCGAAAAATAATTCGCCCAATTTGGAATAATGAGGGGAAATTTTGGGGAATTTCGGAATAATTGCAGAATATTTGTGTTTGTTTGTAAACAAAAGTTTACATAAAGGCAAGCCTAAAGCGCCTTGCGGAGCCTGGCAGGGAGGATTTTCAGTTCCTCTTCCCGATACTTGGCCACCGTGCGGCGAGCCACCTTGATGCCCTGCTTGTCCAGGGCGTCTGCGATGGCCTGGTCCGAAAGGGGCTTTTTCTTGTCTTCTTCATCCACAAGCTTCTTGATAGCTTCAAGAATCTGGGCCGAGCCGATTACTTCGTCGTTTGCGGCACTCCCCTGCTTGATGCCGGTAGTAAAGAACTGCTTGAGCTCAAAGATGCCGTAGGGCGTATCCACGTACTTTCCGTTGGTCACGCGGCTGATGGTGCTCAGGTCGCGGCCAACCTCGTCGGCAATGTCCTGCAGGATCATGGGCTTCAAGAAAGCGGGCCCCTGGCGGAAAAAAGCCTCTTGATGCTTGACGATGGCCATCATCACGTTTTCCATAGTGGAAAAACGGTTGTCCACCGCCTTGATGAATTCCTTTGCCTTGGAGAGGTTGTTCTGGATATATTCTCTGTCGTTCTTGCTCAGGTGCTTGTCGTTTAAAAGGGAAGCGTAAGTCTGGTTCAGGTGCAGGCGTTTCTGGACGCGGCGGCGGTAGCATTCCACCTCGAACCTGCCCTTCTTTTCTACCACCTTCATGTCGGCCACCTTGACCTGGTTCGGCGTGCTGGACATTTGCTGGCCCGGGTGGGGCGCAAGCCTAGAAAGACTGCTCACCGCCTGCTGCACCTCTTCGGTAGAGACGCCCAGGTCTTTTGCAATCTTGGCGTAACGAAGCGCCATCAGGTCGTCGAAACGCTCTTTCAAAATCTGGAGCGAAAGGGCCGGAAAATTTTCCAGGGATTCCGCCTGAATGATAAAACATTCTTGAAGGTTCCTGGCGCCGATTCCCCTGGGTCTAAAACTCCGGAGCACATGGAATGCCTCTACCACCGGGAGGCTCGCCTCTTCGAGGGGGATTTCGTTGCGGATCACCTTCTCGATTTCGATGATGAAAGGATCGTTGTCGGACATGACCTTTGCCATGGCCATCTCGTCGGCACTTTGCAGAAAACCGTTTTCGTCCAGGGAGTCAATCAGGTATTCCACCAGGCTGCGGAAACGAACTTCTGGGCAGCCCGCCTTTGCAAGCTGTGCCATAAGTTCGCGAGTTCCGTTCCAGTCCCTAAGCTGTAACAGCAGGCGGTCCTGGAGGCTTGCCTCCCTGTCTTTTTGCGGGCGGTCCCAGGCGTCGTCGGGGTCCTTCTGCTGGTTGACGGAATCCCTGTAAAGCGTATCCGTATGGTCAGTGCCGTCTTCGAGATACTGCGCCCAATTCAGCTCCGAAGGAGTAGAGCCGTCCAAAAGTCCGTGGTCCACGTCGGCGCTGTCTTCGAGAGTGCCCCGTTCAAAATCCAAAGAAGAAACCGTGCTGTCGTCAGAATTGCGGGACGTGTCTTCGGTATCGAAATCCGATTCGCCGGACTGCACCGATTCCGAGGGGGAATCCAGGGATTCTCCCAAGGGTTCGTCGTCAAATTCCAGCATGGGGTTCGCCTCTACCTCAGCCTTGATAGCGGTTTCCAGCTCCAGGGAATTCTTTTGCAGGATAGCAATAGACTGAAGCATCTGGGGCGAGATATTCTGCTCCAGCCGTTGACTCTGGCCTAAATGCATTCCTACATCCATAAATTTTCCTAATCCAGCCTGAAACTGTCACCGAGGTAGATACGTCTGGCCTCGGGGTCGTTGGCCAGGTATTCCGCCGTACCTTCGGTAAGCACCTGGCTCTTGTACATGATATAGGCCCGGTCCGTAATGGAGAGGGTTTCGCGCACGTTGTGGTCGGTAATGAGCACGCCCATGCCCTTCTCTTTCAGCTCCGAAATGATAGACTGGATGTCGGCCACGGCGATAGGGTCGATACCGGCGAAGGGTTCGTCCAACAACAGGAACGACGGATCGCTGGCAAGAGCGCGAGCGATTTCTAGACGGCGCCGTTCACCGCCGGAACAGCTATAAGACTTTGTCTTGCGGATATGGGTAATCTTGAATTCTTCCAGAAGTTCTTCCAGCCGCCTCTTGCGCTGGGCGCGTTTCATGTCCTGAGTTTCCAAGATGGCCATGATGTTGTCTTCTACAGAGAGCTTGCGGAAAATGGAAGCTTCTTGCGGCAGGTAGCCCACACCAAGTCTTGCCCGCTTGTACATGGGCTTGTCCGTCATCTCGATGTCGTCCAGAAAGATATGGCCTGAATCCGGACGGACCATGCCCACAATCATATAGAAAGACGTAGTCTTGCCGGCGCCGTTTGGTCCCAAGAGCCCGACCACCTCGCCCTGAGAGACGCTGATGGAAACATCGCTCACCACCTGGCGGCCACCGTAAACCTTGCGCAACTTGTCCGTGCGAATCGTGCTCACTACCGTTCTCATTTGGCGTTCTCCTTTTTCGGGGCTGGTCGAGGTTGTGATTCCTTGGATTTCATGGCCTTGCGGAACAGCTCTCCCCTCTTGGAATTTTCATGCATCAACCTATCCTGGACACTGCCTTCGGGCTTGGTCTCTACGCTGGTGGCCTTGGGAGCCGAAACCTTGGAACTGTCCGAAGGCTGTGCCAAAACAGATTTCGTAGAATCGGTTTTGGAGGAATCGGCATCCAACAGTTTCTTCTTGTTCCGCTGTTCCTTTTCCATGTCGATATACCTTCCGCTGGCCATGGTCCCGCCGCCCAAAAGCCGTAACGACTTGACAGCGTTTTTCTGGGCATCGAAAAGGATATTGATGGTATCTCCGGCGGCTTCGTTCTTACCTGCGACGGTGCGGTCTTTCTTGACGTAGAAATAGGTACTCTGGGCCTTGCCGGACACAACCGCATGGTCCATCTTTCCCTCGTTAAAGTACATATCTAGCCTGTTTCCGTCCATCTGGTTCTGGTAATCGGGAAGGTCCGTCTCGTAAAAGAACCCCCGTGCATTCAAATTTACATACAGGCGTTCAATCTTGTTGTCCTTGAAGGCGGCATAGAGGGTGTCCCCGAAGGCTTCCGTCACGCTTCCCGGGGCGTTTTTCTTGGCGTCCTCTTGCTGGATACCGTGGGCATTCCGAATGACCAAGGCCGAACGCAGGGACTTGCCCGTAGAATCCAGGGTGAGGTAGATGGAATCCCCCGTCAGGTGGTAATTCTTCATATCGAATGTGGGACTGCCCTTCATGGAAAGCCAGTTGTCCTTGCGGTTGAAATAACCCGTATCGCAGGTGACCACCATGTCGTCCTGGGTGACTTTTACCTTCTGGTAGGCTTCGGCAAAAGATTCTCCCTTGTTGTAAATGATGGTCTTGGCTTCAATCAGGACCGTATCGATTTTCCCGTCCTTCTTTTTTTCGAACTCATAGAGTTTCGGCTTTTCGGGCATGGTGAGAATTTCTTTTTCCCGGTCGTAAACCAGATAGTCCCCTGTAAACATGTAGGTCTTTGCCGAATCGGCGGCCACAACACTCCCACGGGCCGAAGCGATACCCTTTTTCTTGTTGTAAATGCCGGTTTGCGCCTTGATGTATCCGGACGGGTGTGCCGCCAAGAAACCTCCCTCGCACTGGAGGATTTCAGCATCCTTGTTCCAGGTGGCCTTTTCGGTCTTGAAATCCAGGGAGTCGTGAACAAAATGGACCTTGCCCTGCAGCAGCAGGTTCCCGCGGGTACGGGCCACCTCCAAATTGTCCGCATGTTTCATAATAAGGGGAGACGTCTGCGAAAAGGCACAACCGAATGCAACCAGAAACAGGAACAGTACTTTTTTCGGGAGGACACTCATTCCTTGCGTTCCTCTGCCTGTTGCGGTACAGCTGCCGCAGAATCCCGTTTCTCGATTTCTTCAGCCTTGGCCTTGTCCTCTTCCTTGATTCGGTTGGCAGCATCCTGGAAAATGCCCGTGATGTTGGAAAGGATTTTCCAGTGGTCCATCTTGGCGTCGCTTTCAAATCCCTTGCCTTGCAGCACGTCGCCATCTTCGGAGACCACCCGCACATAGCTTTCGGTCTTGACCAAGTTGTCCTTCTTGTTCCAGAGCAGAGAATCCGCACGGACAGAGGCGCCCTTGGGCGTAAGGGCGTACACATGGCCGTAGGCATAGACGTAGGTGAACTTCATGTCGAGCCGGCCGGAATCCGCCCGCAAGAATGCGGAACGTTCTCCCAGGGAATCGTAGATGTCCACCAGCACAGGCCGCACGAAAACTTCTTCGGTGTTGGACCACCGCTCCAGATAGGCCGTCTTGAGTTTCCAGCTCAGCACGCCCTTGTCGTAGCTGTCCATGAGGGTGGTGTCGGTAAAGAGCATCTGGGGTCTATCTACATGGATCCAAGGCTTTTCTTCTTCGATTTCGGCACAACCCACCAAGACCGCGCCCAAGGCAAGAACGCGACACCACCTGGTGATGCTTGGCAAAAGTCGTGCCACCGGCTACCCTTAGCCCGCTTCGAACATATCGATGCGCTTCTTGTGCTTGCCGCCCATGAATTCCGTTTCCAGGAACTTGGTGGCGAACACTTCGCACTGGGCGTAAGCGATAATGCGAGCTCCCATGCAAAGCACGTTGGCATCGTTGTGAAGTCGAGTGAATTCGCAAGAGGTAAGGTCGCCCACCACGGCAGCGCGGATTCCCTTGTGCTTGTTTGCCGCCATGCTCATGCCGATACCCGTACCGCAAATGAGGATTCCGCAATCCGCCTCTTTGCCCGTAATCTTGTTGCAGACCCTGTCGGCAAAAATCGGGTAGTCACAGGATTCCGTAGAATCGGTTCCCATGTCAAGGACCTTGTAGCCCTTGCCTTCCAGGAACTTGACGAGTTTTTCCTTGTATTCGAATGCGGCGTGGTCACAGCCGATAGCGATGGTCTTGAACATGATAAAATCCCGTTTTGCGAGTTGAAAAGGTCCACTTATTTGAACTTCGTCACCCAATATAGATAATTCATCGGATTAAAGCCTAATCCTTTCTCGGATTCCAAGCAAAATAAATCTATTTTTGGCCTGTTATGAGCAATCTGGAAACCGACAGCAAGTTCCTAAAAAAGGCGATGATTGTAAACATTGTGGGGACAATCCTCAAGGTTTGCGGTCCGCTTTTGACTTTCGTGATGGCGCGTATTTTTGGCGCCGCTGAATTTGGAATCTTTGTATCTGCCCAGACCCTCCTTTTGACCATTGCGCATTCAGCAACTCTTGGGCTCGACAAGGGCCTGTACTGGTACTTGCCACAGAACGGCCTACACGGTCGCCCCCGATACGACGGCATCATGGAATCCTTCTGGATTTCGGCAGCCATCTCGATTCTTTGCACGGCTGTCATTTTTGTGGGATCCTTCACGCCCTACATTTCCAAGGAACTTCCCTGGTACGCCCTTTCGCTTTTGTTCTATGTGGGCACCTATGTCTTTAGCACCGCTTCCGAAGGCAACCGCCGTCCGCAAAACGCCGTATTCGTGAATTCATTCTTGACGGTGACTCTTGCACCGGCAACCTCCATTGCACTCCACTTCATGGGAATCCCGCATGCGCTTCCGCTGGGTCTCTTGGTGGGCCAGGTGGTGGGCTTTATCGTGCATTTTGTGCTGGTCCGCAGGCAGTTTCCCGAAATGCCCTTGCGCCCTCACAAGACGGTTTCGTGGGTGCTGTTGCGTTACTCGCTCCCGCTAGGGGTCGATGAATTCGTGTCGTCTTTCCTGATCCGTTCGAGCCTCTGGATGGTCATGTTGTTCCTTGGCCCCGAAAAGGCTGGCGCCTACGGCATCATGGTCACCATTTCCAATGCGCTCCAGACGATTCGTGTCGGATTCACGCCGATTCTTACACCGGTGGTGGCGGGCATGAACAAGGAACGCCTCAAGACCGACCTCAAGCCGGTCTATAGTTACTGCGTTTTCATGGTCACCTTCATCCAGCTCATGATCGGATTCTTCATCGTGCTGTTCCCGGACTTGATTCTGGGCATTGCGGGCAAGGACTTTATCGTGCAGCCCGAAACCTTGGGAATCCTGTTGCTGGTGCACCTCGTAGCGGGTTTTGGCGGTATGTCCCTAGTGGTGCTGAACGGCATGGGCAAGAGCCTGTATTCCTTGATTATGGATATCGTTTCCCTTGGCGTTGCACTCCTGTCGGGCTATTTGTTGATTCCGACCTACGGCCTTGTGGGGGCAGCCCTTTCGATGCTCAGCTACAACATATTTGCAGTCATCTGCAACAACATTTACCTTTTCAAGATGGGCTTGCAGCCCTACTCCTTGCGGCTCTTGTCGCAAGTGTTCTGGATCTTATTCTTGATTGCATTCTATATTGCCATCAACATGCAGGTGTTTACCTTGTCCATGCTCGAAAAAGCCGTCGTTTACGTGGTGATTCTTTTGGCTCTTGGCGCTTATGGCCTTGTAGTCAAGAAAAAGATGGACAAAGACAGGAACGCCGTCTCGGCAGGAAATAAAAAATGAAGAAGATTGAACAGCAGGAATGTCGTGAAATCCAGATGTCCATTCTGGACGAGATTGACCGCATTTGCAAGGAAAACAACCTGAAGTATAGCCTAGCCTACGGCACGCTTTTGGGCGCGGTGCGTCACAAGGGCTATATCCCTTGGGACGACGATATTGACATTTGCATGTTGCGCGAGGATTACGAAAAACTCATCGCCATCCTGAAAGACAAGAATGCGGCGGGCCACAAGGAATGGCTCACTCTGGTCGACGATACCTGCGACGGCTATTTCTATCCGTTTGCCAAGGCCTACGACAACCGCACTACGGTCAAGATGGAACGTCACAAGGGCGAAATGGGAATCTGGGTCGATATTTTCCCGCTGGACGGACTCCCAAAATCGAGTTTCTTTGAAAAGGCGTTCGTGCTCTACTGCAGTTTTTTGCGCGTGATTACGCTTGCCATTACGACCGACTTCAAGTCGAAGGGTTACGACGCTTGGACGCTTCTGTACAAGCGGTTCTTCTATGCCATCGCCTGCATCGTGGGCAAAAAACGCTTCTGCCGCTATGTGGAACGGGTGATTCGTCGCTACCCCACAGCCCATTCGGGCCATGTGGCGACCCTTTTCTTCGATACCAAAACCGACCGCATTTTGGACCTGAAAAAAATTGCGGAAACGGTGGACTATCCCTTCGAAAACCGCAAATTTAGCGGTTACAAGAATTACGATTACTACCTGTCGCTCTTCTACCGCGACTACATGCAGCTTCCGCCGGTCGAAAAACGCTACAATCACGGGCTTGACGTGTGGTGGAAATAAGGAAAAACGTATATTTAAAAAGGTTTTGAATCGGGGTATAAGCCCCACAAAGGTAAAACATGAACTACTTGGACAGAAACGAATTCAACTTCAAGCCTTCCCAGAAGGTGCTGGATGCCGTCAAGAATTTTGACCCTGAACTGCTCTGCTTCTACACCCGCATCTATGACGAGGGCAAAAAGAGTATCTTCTCGGTAAAGCTTAGCGAAATCTACAACGTGCCCGAAGAACAGGTGCTGCTGGGTTACGGTGGCGAAGACATTTTGAAGAACGCTGTCCATTACTACCTGATGAAGGGCGACAATAAGACCATCATGATTCCGGAATTTTCGTGGTGGTACTACAACCGCATCGCCGGTGAATGCGGCGGTTCTTTTGAAATGTATCCGCTCCACGAAAAGGAAGACACCTTCGCCTATGACGTAGACGAGGTCATTGCGCTTACCAACAAGATTCACCCGCGCATGCTCTTGCTCGCCTCACCGAATAACCCGACGGGCAACTGTCTTACGCCAGACGAAATCGGCCGCATCATGGAAAATATCCCGAACGATACCATGGTGCTGATTGACGAAGCCTACGCTTCCTTTATCACGACCGATACCGCCTACATTGCGCCCCTCGTGAACAAGTATTCGAACCTGATTATTTCCCGCACCCTTTCCAAGTTCTTTGGTCTCCCGGGACTGCGCATGGGCTTTGGCTTTATGGGCAAGGGCCACGAATCGTTCCTGAGCTACGCCAACAAGTACCTGGGTTACAACCGCTTCAGCGAAGCGGTGGCCATGGCCGCTATCGAAAGCGAAGATCACTACCGCAAGGTCGCCGACGAAATGGAATGGGACCGCCAGCTGTTCAAGAAGGAACTTGGCAACCTGCCGGGATTCAAGGTGTACAAGAGTGTGGCCAACTTCATCTTGATCAAGTACCCGACCCGCATCAAGGAAGCCTTGCAGAAGGCCATGGCCGAGCAGGATTACAAGATCAAGTTCATGAGCGACAAGGGTCTCGAAGACTGCCTGCGCATTACCTTGGGCCGTAAGGAACAGATTCAGGTGGTGGTGGACACTATCAAGCGTTGTGCCGCCCTATGATTGCCGTAATTCTTGCAGCCGGAATGGCGAAGCGCTTGCGCCCGCTCACCGATAACACGCCCAAGTGCCTTTTGGACGTGAAGGGCCGTTCCCTTTTGGAACGTTCCATGGACGCAATCATGGCCGCCGGCGTTCGCGATTTCGTGATCGTGACGGGTTACCTGAACCACATGATCGAAGACTTCGTGAAAAGCCATTACGGCGATTCCATTCGCGTGACCTTCATCCACAACGCGCTTTACGATTCCACGAACAACATCTATTCGCTGTGGCTTGCAGGCCAGGCGGTTGCCGGCAAGGAATTCCTGCTGCTGGATAGCGACCTGCTTTACGATCCGCAGATTGTAAAAAACGTGCTTGCATCCAAGGCCGCAAACGTGCTTACGCTGATTCGCCATGAGCTGGGCGAAGAAGAGATGAAGGTGGTCCTGGGTGCCGACGGAAACATTTCCGAAATCAGCAAGACATGCTCCCCGAAGGCCGCCGCAGGCGAAAGTCTCGGCATCGAGAAGATCGGTGCGGCTTATTCAACCGCCCTCTACGCCGAACTTGAAAAGATGATGAACGTGGAACACCTGGAAAACACGTTCTACGAGCTGGCCTTTGAACGCCTGATTCCGCAGGGCCATACCTACACCGTGTGGGATGCATCGGACTATTTCTCCTGCGAACTCGATACGGTTGAAGATTTTGAAAACGCAAAGTCCACGATTCCGCTGGATTAGCAAACTTTGACGGGGAGTGTTGCCCATGACCAAATACCTTTTTGTTCTGACCAGTTCCCCGAAGGATTTTTTCTGCGAACAGACGCTGGTGGCCATCGCCTCTTTGCGGGTGCATAACCCGGGCGCCTTCGTGACGCTTTTGACCGACGACAAGACGGCAGAAACTTTGGTCGGTCCCCGCGCAGTTTTGAAGGACGCTGTGGATGAGTTGAAGGTTTTGACCCTCGACGAGAAGTTCACGCCCATGCTCCGTTCCCGTTACCTCAAGACGGTCATGCGCAACGTGGTCGACGGCGATTTCCTGTACATGGATTCCGACATCGCCATCGTGGGTGACCTTTCCATTCCCGAAGAATGGAAAGGCGGCATCTATGCGGTGCTGGACTTTCACACCAACCTTTCGAAGGCGATTAACCGCAAGAAGGTGCTGAACAACGCGAAGATGATGGGATTCTCGCCGATTCTGAACGACGAGATTTTCAACGGGGGCGTGATGTTTGCAGCAGACACTCCCGAAGCACGCAAATTCTTCGAAACCTGGCACGAGCTGTGGCTCTATTGCGTGTCCAAGAACTTCCCCTACGACATGGCGAGCCTCGCCGAAACGAATTTCAAGTTTAATTACATCACCAAGAAAATGCCCGGTGGTTGGAACTGCCAGCTGGCCTACGGCAACAGGTTCTTGCCCACGGCGAAGGTGCTGCACTTTTTCGGTTCGCGAATTATCGATACCCGCGGTCACAAGGTGCCTGCCAGCATGGATTTGTTCCTGCCCAAGATTTTGCGCAAGGACTTCTACACTAACCTGAAGAACATTCCGGTGAAGGTCAATGCCGACAAGAGCATTACCATCAACGAGTATCATGACGACGTGATTGCCCACGCCAAGGAAGAGTTTGAATTCCAGACCCGCAAGGTGGGTGCGGCGGGCGCCTACATTATCCGCAGCTACGCCTTCGCCAAATCGCTCGCCTGGATTTACAAGAAGATGCCGTTCCTCGTGTTCCCGCTGAGAATTTTGGGAACGCTTCTCGGGAAGGATAATCGCGGGGGCCGCAAGTGAACCTGCTTTTCAATCTCGTGGCGGTACAGCCGATTCATAGCGCCAAGTTCCACGGCGGCGGCTCTTACGGCGAAGTGATTTTCTGGGCGCTGGTCAAGCGCGGCGAGCAGTTCAGCTGCGCCTATGACAGCAAAAAGTACCTGGATCCGGCGATTGTCGATGCGTGCAAAACGCAGAATATTCCGCTGTTCGATATCAGCGAAAAAACACCGCAGCAGATTATTGACGAAAACCAGATTGATACCTTCTATACGCCGCTTTATTCCCTCGAAAAAAAATGGGCGATAGACGTAAAGGATTTCGTGTTTACCTGGCATGGCGTGCGTGCGCTAGAAATGCAGTATAGCTGGGCAGGTGTAGGTTTTGCCAAGAAACTCGGACAAAAGTTTGAGGCGCTGGTGCGTTACCGCGAAAGCTGGAAAAAGTATTTCTACAAGCCCAAGTACCAGGACTTGGCGCGGCGCATGGCGGAGTCGCTGACTTCGGGACCGGACGGTCGCAAGGTGCGTACCATTACGGTGAGCGAGCACAGCCGTGCCTCCATCAAGGCGTTCTTCCCGGAACTCATGGACCTGGAAATTCCGGTGTTCTACAGCCCCATGAGGTCATATGAACCCGAAGGATTCCTGCCGCCGGGTGTTACTGCGAAAAAGTACTTCTTGCTTACGAGCGGAGCCCGCTGGGAAAAGAACAACCTGCGCGCCGCCCGCGCGTTCGATGAACTGGTGGGCATGTATGAATCGCAGGGCAAATCCTTTGATTACAAGATGGTCATTACCGGGGCCGCAAACCCCAAAGCCTATTTGCGCCACCTCAAGCATAAAGACCGCTTTGTACTGCTCGGCTATGTGGAAAACAAGGAACTGGAGTTCTTGCACAAGAATGCATACGCGTTCGTGTTCCCGAGCTTGAACGAGGGCTTTGGCTACCCGCCGGTGCAGTCCATGCGTTACGGCGTACCCGTAGCGGCGAGTGGCACGACTTCCATTCCCGAGGTCTGTGGCGATGCGGTGCTGTACTTTGACCCGTATTCCGTGAGCGAAATCAAGAACCGCCTGGTGCAACTGCTCGACGCCCGCATCTATGCGGATTTTGCAGAACGCGCCCCGAAACGCTACGCGCAGGTTCACGCCCGCCAGGCCGAAGATTTGGAAAAGGCTGTAGATTTTATATTGAACCCGGACGGTAAAGCGTCGCCCCTTTAATTGTCATCCCCGCGCAGGCGGGGACCTTCCTTGCTTTTGCCTATGCGTCTGATTGATAAAATAATTTCTTATTTGAAAAATCCCTTCCTCGCAATGGCACTCATTGCCCTTGTGGTGCAGAGCGTCTTGCTGGTGTTTTTCTACAGCTTGCCTGATCCCTTGGGACTTTCGATGGCCGAGATGTTCGAGGGCAAGACCCTCTGGCAGATTTTCATGGCCTTCGGAGCCATTCTCGTAATGGCCGCCCTTTTCGGGTTTGCACGGGCTCCCCGCGGGCTTGCCATCTTTTACGCGCTCTACTTCTTTATTGCCATCGCGGACTATGATGTTTTCCGTTTTTCACATCAACGGCTTTCTTATTCGTTCTTGCGCACGTATTTTCACATTTCAAACATCACCGATGCCACGACGGTTTCTACGCTGGGCGGAGATTTGCTCGGAACGGTGCTGTGGGTTTCGATGGTTGTGCTTTGCTTTTCTGGCGCCATCGCTTATGTAATTGCATACTCGCTCAGGCTCCATAAACAGCGCCACACGCTCGTGTTGAATAATGCGGGCGGCGCTTGGAAGCCCGCCTCCCAAAAAACGCCTGTCGCGATGTTCGCCATTGGCATGGCTCTATCGCTAACGCCGCTCGTGCTGTTCCTTACGGGCACTCGCGGCTGGATTGAAATCCCGGTGACGCACACGAAGGTGGATATGCGCTTTACGCTGGGCAAGCATACTCTTACGGCGCCCATCCTGCACATCGCTGCGGTTGAAACTTTTGAGTTCATTCACGACAACGCCAAAATCACCGAAGAACTAGTGAACGATTTGGACGCTTTCTTGCCGAAGGATTTTGCGACAGGTCGCAGCGATGCTCTGGAACTTCCGATGTACCGCAATGCCCCCGCCCACGAATACAAGGCGAAAAAGCCCTACAACATCGTGTTCATTATGGGCGAATCGTTCAAGGGCCGTATCTTCAACAAGATGCTCGCGGGCGATACGGCAGTGGCGCCGAATATTTGGAAACTTGCAAACGGTGACTACTACGAAAAAGATTCCGCCGGCAATACGCTGGGTGGCGGGCTCTGGTTCAAGAACGCTTTTAGCGGCGGCTACCCCACCGTGCGCGGCACCATGGCCACCTACATGGGGTTCCCCTCGCATCCCAACCGCGACGTGCCCAGTTTCTATGCGGCGAACAAGTTCAAGGGCTGGCCTGAATTTTTAACAAATTATCACCGCACCTATGCGACCGTTTCTAACCCGGTTTTTGACCATACCCTCCCCTTCATTGAAAAATTTTTCGGCAAGGATTGGCACCTGATTGGCGAAGAAAAAATCGAAGGTTCTGCAGACAGCCTGGGAGTGGATCTCGCCATTGATTTGCTCAACATGATGCCTGCGGACAGCTCCTGGGAACTTTCGTTCAACACCATTTCTTCGCATATTCCGTTCTACGGCTACCCCGATGCTTATGCCGAAAAACCCGAAGACGCCATGATTCGCTACCGCAATGCGATACGCTATACCGACCAGCAGCTCGGGCGATTCTTCGAAGCTCTCTCCACACGCCCCGATTTCAAAAATACGGTAATTATTATTTTAGGCGACCACGACACTCCCGTAGATTCCGTAGATTATCTGGTTCCGCAACCGCTTGGTCTTTCGGCTTCGCAAATCTTTATCGGGTTTTTCTCGGCTAACACAGCTCTCTTTAATGGGCTTACCATTCGCGAAGATGTGGCCTCGCAACTGGATTTAGGGCCCACGATTTTTGACTTGGCTCAGGTCCGTGAACCGAACCATTTCTGGGGTTATGACTTGCTTACGCAGGAGCGCCCTGCAGAACAGCCGTCGGTTTTCTTCTCGCAGAATGCCTACTACCTAGGCTTCCGCGACCATGTGCTTGCAGGGGGCCTCGAAAACGAGGATGTGTACCGCGCCGCCCCCGGTGGCGAATCCCCGTATGCGCTCACGACGGATGCAAGCGACCTTGCTTGGAAAGAGAAGGCGGTGGGGGCTGCGAGGGCCGTGCGTTCCGTGCTCCGCAACGACATCATGATGCCGTAGGGCTAATCACTCCATCAGTCGTAATTGACCGAATATCAACAACTTGGGTCGCAAATCGTGCCGTCTGCGACCCTTTTTATTATATTGCTCCCTATGGCTAACAAAAAATCACTTCCTGAAAGATTTTCCAACTGGTACATTCCCCTGATTTGCAAACACAAGTACAAGGCCCTGGCCTTTTACTTGGTCTTGGCGCTCCTTTTTGCGATTCCCATTTTATTCAAGCCGGGACTCAAGCTAGATGCCGACCTTTCGCACCTGCTGCCCGAGGGCACCCCCAGCGTGAAAGCCCTCGAAGAATCGTACCAGCGTTTCGGTTCCACCGACAAGTTCATGATTGCCATCCAAAGCGAAGACGTGAACCTGGTGGTGGCCCTGCAGGATTCCATCGCCGATTACATCCACAAGAATTGGGAAGGCGACTACGTTTCCACCCAGGTCGATAATGACAACCAGTTCTTCAAGGATAACGCGCTTCTCTATTTGCCCATAAAGCACCTGGAACACATCCGCGACAACCTGGAAGACCTGCAGCTTGAAATTGGTCGCAAGAGCGGCCCGCTGGTAGTTGACCTGTTGGACGAGCCTTCGACAAATTCAGGGACCGATAGTGCGACAACAGCCGAACCCGCGAAAAAGGAACGGGTCTGGATTGACGAGAACCTGCCGCAGGAACTGGGTCTCCCCGACGAAGCGGTGAGCGCCTTTGACGCCTTTTTCAAGAAAGACAAGGGCGACACCATCGATACGAAGGCCGCCTCGGACGAAGAAGTGGAATGGGATTCCAAGTCAACGATTCCTTCTGAACTCAAGAACCGCCTGATTGGTTCCCCGCGCCCGGACAGCACCGGAAAGATTCTCTACAACGGCGTGGTGAACGCGAAGCTCATCAAGCCTTCTACCGACTATGAATTCGTGACCCACATCTTGGCCCGTACCGATTCCCTGCTGGCCTATTTCAGCAGCAAGACCTACCCCGTTCCCACACGCTTTACGGTGGAAGGCACCTACGAGGGCCTCAAGGAAGTGGACGAAGTGGCCAATGATTCCGTATTCTCCTTCGCCATCAGCCTGGTGCTTATCATCTTCCTCACGATTTTCTTCTTCAGGAGCGTAAAGGGCCCGATTCTCGTGACGGCATCGGTGCTCTACGCCTGCCTCCCGACGCTTGCGTTCACGGCTCTCTTCTACGGCAAGCTGAACCCCTTCACAGTGTTTGTGGCCTCCATTATTCTGGGTATTGGTATCGACTACTCAATTCACATTTTGGGCACTTCGCAGAAACTATTGCACAAGTACGCGACCTTAGAAGAAGTGCTGGAACATGCCCAGAGGAAAATGCTCAAGCCATTCATTCTCGCAAGTTTCACGACAATTGCCGCCTTCCTTACGCTCCTTGCCGCACACTTCCGCGGGTTCTATGAGTTCGGCGTGGTGGCCTCCGTAGGCGTATTCTTCAGCATGCTCACCTCTGTGCTTGTGCTCCCCGTCTTTATCAAGTGCATGGGCGGAATCCCGAAGGCACCGGACAACTCCTTATTGCCCAAGTCCTGGGACGAAGCGAAAATTTTACGTTTCTTCAAGTATGCAGCCCTTGCGGGATTTGCCCTAGGTGCAGTGTCGCTCTGGTTCGCACAGGATGTAGACTTTGAGCATAACCTCCGCAACCTGCGTCGCGTCTCGACGAACGTGACGGCCTCGAAGAACAAGATTTCTACGAAGGTGACCCGCGCGACAGGCAAGGCGGTAACGTCGACACCGGCAGCCGTGATGGGGAGTAAGCCCGAACAACTGGACAAGCTTTACGATACCCTGATGGTGCGCCTGCACGTGGAACACGATTCAACCCTCGGAAGTTTCCTCACCCTCAAGAGTTTCGTTCCGCCAAAAGATTCCCAGGAAGCCCGCCTCGAAATCATCGAAGAAATCCGCGACCTTGTAGAGGCCCGCGTGTTTGATCGTGCCGAGGGCGAAGATTCCGTGAATATTGCGAACCTGCGCAAGCTATCCTCTGTAGAGAAAACCTTTACCGCCGAAGATGTCCCGAGCTGGACTCTTGACCTGTTGCGAGAAAAGGACGGCAGCTATGGAAAAATCGGCTTTATCTACGGTGATTTTCCCAGCTGGGATGCCCACGCGTTGCACCGATTCCAGGAACGCTACGGCCATTGGAACTTTGACGGCGAAGACCTGCGCACCTTCTCTTCGCAGTTCATTCTCTCTGATGTGATTGACTCCGTGAAGAAGGATAGCTTCAGGCTTGCGCTGGTCATCATCCTCGTGATTTTCGGCACGCTGGTCATTTCTTTCCGCAAGCCGAAACTCTTCTTGGCAGGCTGTATTTCCTTTGGCATGGGAACACTCCTCACCCTCGGGCTTCTCGGGTTCCTCACCGACATGTTTGAATTCGGGAAAATCAGCATCTACAACGTGATTGTAATCCCAATGTCACTCGGTATCGGCATCGACGCCACCATCCACATGATTACCTCATGGATAGGCGACAAGGACCTGACGCTCCGTCAGCTGATGGACACCACCGGTCGCAACGTGATGGCAAGTTCTACCACGACGATTGCGGGCTTTGTCGGGTTCCTGTTCACCACCCACCGCGGCCTCAAGGGTATCGGCGACCTGGCCTGCATCAGCATTGCCATGTTCCTGATTACAAGCATCATCTTTACGATGTACCTGTGCGGTTCTTGGCTGAAAAAGAAATAATTTAGGAAACTTAAGAGGTAACAGATAGTCTGTGGCGTTTACTCACGTCCGGCGTGCATTTTCTTTTTGCACTCGTACATGGAAGCGTCAGCGCTGTGGAGCATCTCGTCCATGTCCTTATAGACCTCGCCAGAATAGGCGATGCCGTAGGCAAAGGAGACCTTCTGGTCTACGATGGTGATGTCGCCCACCGCTTTTTGCATGCGTTCTGCACAAATTAACGCTCCCGCCTTGTCGGTATCGGGGCAGAGCACCATAAATTCGTCGCCGCCCATGCGGAACAGCACATCGGATTCGCGAAGCAGATCCTTGCAGGCCTTGACCACGGCGCGGAGCAACAGGTCTCCGGCCTGGTGACCAAACTTGTCATTTACCGTCTTGAGACCGTTCAGGTCAAAATAAACCATGGAGAAGTGCGTCCCATAACGCTTGCTGCGGGAGAACCATTCACGCAGGGTGTAAATGGCGTGTCTGCGGTTGTAACTCTGGGTCAAGTCGTCGGTGAGGGAAATGTCGCGCAGGTACTTGAGGGTGCGGCAAAGCCGGATATGCACGTTGATACGGGCCAGCAAAATCTCGGTAGGCGAATGCTTGCACACAAAATCAGAAGCACCGGCATGGAAACCCTTGGTAATGCTGTCGGAATCTTCCCTGCTGGTGAGGAATATGATAGGCAAATCATCCAGGGCGTGCTTTTCGCGAATGCGCAAGCACACCTCGTAACCGTTTAGGCTAGGCATGTTAATGTCCAGGAGTACCAAATCGAAGGTTCCCTTTTCCAATAGGGCAAGGGCTTCTTCGCCGGAGGTTGCGGCCACCACCTTGTAACCCACCTGGGTCAAAAGTTCCCCGTTCTTTTCCAGGATTTCGGTGCTGTCGTCTACGATGAGAATCTTTTCTTCTTTCATGTACTCCCCCTATAAAAATTCCAAGACAGGCGACTTTTCGACTAGTCCAAGCTTTGCGGCATACCCGAAAAAGCACTCCAAGGATTTTTTCCGTTCGTCTGTAAAATGATAATCTATAATTTTATAATAATCAAGTAACGACTTCTTGTCCAGATTCACGGGAAATCTTGAAATCCAGTGATCCAGGGCGACAGCGGGGTCGGCACGAAAAGACTCCACGCTTTTTTCCGTTTCTTGTAAATATTGTTCCAGGACCGGCCGAAGCTCCGGCTTTAAAGCCGACTTCTCAATAATCCACGCCCCAAATACAAAAGGCATGCCCTGCCAGTCCTGCCACAGGGTTCCTAGGTCGTAGCTGTAAGGGAACCGACGGCGTTCCGCTTCTTCCAAGGCCAAGTCCCCGATAAGCAGGCAGGCGTCGTCGGTGGCTTCGGCGGCAAGGCCGCCGGTATATTCGGCACGCACCCGGAATCGTTCCGAAAGCAGAATTTTCAGCAGGGCCACAGAGGTCTGGCTCTGGGAGGTAAGCCGCACCGTCTTGCCGTCAAGGTCTTCGATGGGGAACCTTGAAAAGAGCTTTACGGAACGGACCTCAAAGGAGCAAGAGGTACAAAGCCTGGGCGACAAGACAAAGGCGCCCGGTTTCTGGGCAAAGGTAATCGAAGAGGCTGGGGACAAATGAATCGCGCCCTCCCGGAGTCCCCTGCTGTGCACGCTGGGCGGACCGTCTACAAAACGCACGCGGGGGAATTCCTGCTCACGACCCAAAAAGCCGTGAAAGAACGGCGCACAGACCAAAAAAGGAATTCGACCCACCAATAAATCCATGGAAAAAAATTAACTTTTGGCGGTGGCATTTTGTAGGCCGCAAAACAATTAACCGAAAAATAAAAGATATTGGCTAAGGAATAATGGCTGTATTTCACGTGAAAAAGACGTCCCTGGGCGAAGACAAGACCAGTCTCGTGTTCAAGGGCAAAATTATCGAAGGGCCCATCAGCAAGGGCATGACCATGGAAATCCCCGTTACAGGCGAAGCCGTGATCAAGATGAAGATTTACGATGTAGTCCAGTTCGACAAGCAGAAGGACGAAGACAAGAAGGTGGGACTGGTGGTTGACTTTTACAACCTGCCCGACGACCTGGAAGTGGTCCAGGACCTGAACATCGCCGACGAAGACCTGAACATCGTCAACGAATAACTTTACGCCGTCAATTCCGGCGGCATAACCAACAGAGCAAAAGATGAAAAAAGAAAGGCTACGGGGAGTGAATTTGGGTGGCTGGTTCAGTCAAGTGGACTGTATCGAAGAAAAGGACCCTGTAGGTTTTCCGGGGCTCGTGCCCCATATCAAGACTTTCCTCGGGGTGGAAGACTTCAAGCGCATCCGCGAGGCGGGGTTCAACCACGTGCGCCTGCCGGTGGACTACTTCAACCTGTTCAAGACCGACGACGCCAGCAAGCCGAACGAAGAAGTGTTCGGCCTTCTGGACAAGGCCCTCAAAGAAATCCAGGCCGCAGACCTGGACGTGATTCTGGACCTGCACAAGTGCCCCGGTCATGACTTTCACCTAGGGTGCTCTACGGAACAGGCTTTCTTTGCAGACCCTGCCGCCCGTAAAAAGACCTGCGACATCTGGGCCTATATGGCCGAACGCTACAGCGGCGAGAGTCGCGTGATGATGGAACTTTTGAATGAACCCGCCGGAAGCGATTCCAAGGTATGGGACAAGGTGAAGGACGAAATCTTCTGGGCTATCCGCAAGCACGCTCCCAAGAACACCATCGTGGTGGGCAGCAACAAGTGGAACAGCGCCAAGGAATTCGAGTTCCTGACCCCCATGGACGACGACAACGCCATCTACAGTTTCCACACCTACACTCCGGTGACGTTCACCCACCAGGGGGCAGCCTGGATCCAGGACCCGTTCTTCCACATTGAACGCCCCTGGCCCGGTGACTACGCCGCTCCGCAGGGAGATGCAGAAACACGCCTGAACGTGGAATACGGCAAGTGGGACAAGGCCCGCTTGCAGGCGAGCATCCAGAACGCCCTGGATTTCCGTGCCAAATACGACCTGCCGGTCAGCTGCAACGAATTCGGAGTGTACGTGCAGGTACCCCGTCAATACCAGCTTGCCTGGATGCGGGATTTCCTTGACATTCTGCGTGAAGCCGACGTGGGCTTTAGCTACTGGAATTACAAGAACCTTGACTTTGGCCTGGTGTCGAAGGGCGAGTCACTGCACAATAGCCTTGCGCAGTACAACAACCCGGAACGCCTGGACAAGGAACTGATGGAGATGCTTGCCCGCGGGTAATTGAACTCACGGGAAGGGCGAAAATGGACTGGATTGCAAGTAAAAAGTGTTCGGCGGCCGATGCCGCGGCAATGATTGAAAACGGTGACATCCTGGGCATTTCGGGTTTTACACTTGCCGGATACCCCAAGGCGGTACCCAGCGCGCTGGCCGCTCGGGCCGAAAAGCTACACGGCGAAGGCAAGCCCTTCAAGGTGTCGCTATTCTCGGGAGCTTCTACCGGCGACAGCTGCGACGGGGCGCTGGCGCGGGCAAACGCCATCGACTTACGCATGCCTTACCAGAGCAATCCCAGCCTTCGGAAGGCCATCAACGACGGTTCTATCCGTTACATAGACGCACACCTGGGCAAGATGGGTTACCTGGTCCGCACGGGAGCCGTGCCGACTCCGAAAATTGCCGTCATCGAAGTAAGCACCATTTTGCCCGATGGCCGTGTGTGCCTTTCTACCTCCGGCGGAAATTCCGTCTGCTACCTGGAACGCTCCGAAAAGATTATCCTGGAGTTGAACACCCGCCTGGGCGACAGCTACATGGGCATCCACGACAACGCCCTGCCGGAACTGCCTCCACACGCAAGACCTCTCGCTATTTACAGCGCCGGCGACCGCGTTGGAGAAAACCTTGTAAAGATTGACCCGAACAAGGTTATCGCCATCGTGGAAAATTCCGGCTACGACGAGGTGACTCCCTTCGTAGAGCCCGACAGCGTTTCTACCAACATCGCCGAACGTATTCTGGACTTTATCCGATTCGAAGAATCCAAGGGCAGACTCCCCAAGGGAATGGCCTACCAGAGCGGTGTGGGCAAGGTGGCCAACGCCGTGCTCACCGCCATGGCAAACGACGAGCGCCTGGGGCAAATCGACATCTTTACCGAGGTTATCCAGGAGGCGGTTATCCCCCTGCTCAAAAAGGGGAAGCTGGGCGTAGCTAGCGGAACGGCTTTAACGCTTTCCCAAGGCGCGCAGGACGAATTTATACGTAATGCAACCGACTGGAAAAAGCATTTTGTCATCCGGCAGCAAGAGGTAAGCAACAGTCCCGACGTAATCCGTCGCGTTGGCGTCATCTCCATGAACACCGCCCTAGAAGCGGATATTTTCGGAAACGTGAACAGTTCACTGGTGTGCGGGTCTTCTATGATGAATGGCATTGGCGGGGCGGCAGACTTTGCCAGGAACTGCGCTCTCGGATTTTTCTTGACGCCATCGGTAGCCAAGGGCGGAGCCGTTTCCAGCATTGTGCCCTACGTGAGCCATGTGGACCAGACGGAACACGACACCCAGATTTTTGTGACGGAACAGGGACTTGCGGATTTGCGTGGCCTCGCCAGCGAAGAGCGGGCACGGCTTATCATCAAGGAATGCGCACACCCCGATTTCAAGGAACCGCTGACGGACTTTTTGGAATACAGCCTGAAGCACGCCAAGGGCGTGCACATGCCCCTTGCGCTGAGCAAGGCTTTCGAGATGCACAACCGCTACCTCGAAACCGGCAAGATGCTACCGTAAATCGCGCTGGGCCATTCTCGCGACTTTCCTTCGTCATCCTCGCGAAGGCGAGGATCTGCTTACATTCCTCCAGCGGATGTTCGCCTGCGCGAACATGACGAGAAAAAAGAACAGTCGGTTTACACAATCAGTGTGAACCGGTCCACGGTGCAGCCGTCGGGGAGCGTCACCGTGCTTTCGAAGTCCGACTTTTTGCGGACCCAGAGCGTTCCCTTGGGATGGTCTGGCGCCTCGTATTCGCTGCGGTAAATCACCAGAGGTTCCACCGTCTCGCAATCCAGAGCGATTTCCACCACGGTATAGACCATGGTCTCTTTCTTGTAATGACGGTAGCGCCTGCCTTTTTCTGCAACGGACATAAAACCCCGAATTACTTTTCCAAAAAATTCAGCAAGGCATCTAGGCGGGCGTTTACATCCTTGCGACCCAAGTTGTAAAGTTCCACCAGCTTGGACTTGTCCTTTTCCAGGCGAGAAATGTGCATGGCCTCGCTGGGTCGGAACACAAACACACTCCCTTCTTTTTCCTTTTCAGCAATCAAGTCCAGACAGGCGTTGTAACGTTCGTGCCGGTTGGCCGCAGCCTCGATGAACTTCGGGTACTTGCGGTAGAGCAGCTTGAACAGGGGAATCATGGAGTTGGGTTTCTTGCGGAAACCTTCCGGCTGGGTCAAGAGAATTACGATTTTCTCGAACCCCTTCTTCTCCATAATCTCGAAGGGAATGCTGTCGGCGATTCCACCATCCAATAGTTTTTTACCGTCTACTTCTACAATGTGGCTCATCAGCGGGAGCGATGCCGAGGCGCGAATGGCGTTCATATCATGGGCATCGCGGTAGTCCATCACCCGCAGGTATTCCGCACCGCCTGTTTCCAGGTTGGAACTGCAGGCGTAAAATTCCGTCGTCTTGCAGGCCTCGGCGAATTTTTCCATGTCAAAAGGCTCTATCTCGTAGGGGATTTGCCTGTAGCAATAATCCACCTCGAAAAATTCGCCGGTACGAATCAGGTTTCCCCAGCCCATATATTTACTGGACTTGGAATGCACCGTATCGATACGGAAATTTCGGCCAATCTGTTCCGACAAGAAACTGCACAGGTGGGTCACGCCGGCAGAAGTTCCGCAGGCACCGCCAAAGCGTAGTCCCAGCTCGTTGAACACGTCCAGAATACCGCCCGTGTAGGCGCCGCGCATGCCACCGCCTTCCACAACCACTGCCACTTTCTTGTACATCATGGGTTACAATCTAGAAATACTTTCGAGCCAATGGTAATCCTTCGGGTGGCTCACGAACCTTTCGGGGTGCTTGCGCTTCAGTTCCAGAAACTCCGGCACCGTCATCCACACGAAATCATCCACCTCGCCAGGCTGCGGCACCAGATGGCCGGCCTCTTCGTCGGTAAGCGTTATTTTGTATGTATCGTAATATTCATTGTCAAAATAAGTGCCGTCGTTCAAGACACTTTCGTGGGTCGCTTCAAAGAGGTATTCCAAATCACCTGAATTTTTATGGACCCCTAATTCCTCTTTCAGTTCTCGGACGGCGGCGTTCCGGCTGGTGTCGCCAGCAGAGATGTGGCCCGCGCAGCTAGTATCCAGAAGGTTCGGGTTATTCTCTTTCAAATGACTGCGAAGCTGGAAAAGTACACGGCCCGTCCCGTCAAAGGCCCAGATGTGAACCGTGCGGTGCCAAAGCCCTTTGGCATGAACCTCTGTGCGCCCGCAAGAATACCCTGCCGGGCTTCCGTCAGGGTTCAGGATGTCGATTTGTTCTTCCATAGAGGGAAATATAAAAAGGGGATGCCCGCCTGCGCGGGCATGACAATAAAAGGTGCGGGTTTGACTAACCTACGTCATGGCGGCCTTGAGCCGCCATCTAGATCACCTTACTTCCCGTAAATCGCCTGGAGGGCGCCTGCCAAAAATGCCAAAGGAGCATTCCAGTTGATGGCCACCTCGTTGGTAGCATAGCTGCAGCGGTCATCCAAATAAGCCAGGGCCGGCTTGTCGGCTGCGGCGTAGTTCGGACATTTCCAATGGTCCGTGCCATTCAGGTTAATATCCTGCTTGCCCAGGTGAGGCCCGCCCACCAACATGCCGGGCACCGGGTCATCTACAAAGTCCGCTTCGCTGGGGCGATGGTGCGGATTGCGGGGGCTGCGGAATCCAAATCCGGTCACATAAGTGATGTCCATGGGATTCTTGCCCAGCAGATAATCCAGGCACTGTTGCGCGCCGTCCAGATAACTCTTGTCGTTAGTCAAGAGGTGTGCCTGCAAAAGCACAATGCCGTTGTTCGCCACGGCGCTGTTGCTGCCCCAGTTCCAGTTCCAGGGGTGCATGGGGAGCCTGTAGGCGCTAGTATCGCCGATAGAACGCAGGCTGTTCGCCTCGTCCAGCAAAATCTTCTTTGCCACCCCGGCAAGGCTATCGCCGAACACCTTAGGAGCATTTGCCACGCGGAAAACTGCAAGCATGTTCAGGTCACCCCACCATGCCCCATTCTGGGTGAAGGGATTAGCCTTCAAGTCTTCTAGGTAGGCAGCCGTGGCCTTGTCCGTTGTCGGGTTTGCCCCGGATGCCACCTTCGCATTGAAAAGTTCGGCAGCCGCAAAACGGAATTCGTCCTTGCCGTCTTCGTTACCGGGGGCGTAACTGCCCGTGTTCACGTCGGCGGGCTGCTTGTAGAACATTTCCGGATTCTTCTTCGCCCAGGCATAGGCAGCCTCCGCTGCCTTCAGCAACTTGGAACTGTAGGCCTTGTCAAAGGAGGCATACACCACGCTGGCCTGGGCCATCACGCCTGCAAAGTCCAGCGCAGCTGTAACACTTTTTAAAATGGCGTAACGGGGGGCGGTATCCTTTTCGGGCATTACGCTGCCGCAGAACTTGAGGGTAGAGACCTTGTGGAAAACACCGCCGTCCTTGTCTTGCATAGTGAGCATCCAGTCCAGATTATAACGGACCTCTTCCAAAAGCAGAGGGAGCTTCGGGAATTCCCTCGGCACATCCCAGCTCAGCGTACCGGCAAACTTCGGGAACTTTTCGTACAGGTCCAGCAGAGTCCATACCGTAATGCCGGAATTCACGATGTACTTGCCGTAATCGCCGGCGTCGTACCAACCGCGGGGGGATTTGATGGTCTTGCCTGCGCCCTTGCCGCCTGTGGCCTTGTCGGTACCGTAAACGATAACCTTGTCGTCCATGTGGCCTGCCGCACGGACCCACTTGTCGGCATAAGGAGCCACCAGGGGCATGCTGGCCCGCTGGTAATAGAACCACTTAAGTGCAGCCTTTGTCACCCCTTCGTAAACATTCTTGCCTACGGTGATGGGGTTTCCCAGGTACTCGCCGTTACGGAACAGGCGGTAAGTACCGGGAGTCTTTACCGCAGAAATGTCGTACACTTGGGTCTCTTCGCCGCTATATTCCCACTCGAGCACGTAGGGGGCTGCGAGTTTCAATACAGTCTTCCCGTTCAAATCCCGGACTTCAAGCCCGTTGGCGTCGTTACCGGGAATCACCACCTGTTTTTCGGCTTCGGGAGCATAGCCCAGCTGATTCATCAAGGGGCCTGCGAAGGCCGTGACAGAACAAAGGAAAACAACTACGGCAGACAATGTCGCCGTACTTACGCTAGAAAGTAAACTTTTGCGGGTATTCATGGCCAGAATATACCTTTAATTTGCGGGTTCGGGAGAAAAAACCGCGTTTTTTCCGTTTTCAGCGCGAACCATTGAACACTATTTCCCATACAAAAGAAAAACCGCAGCTTTGGACTGCGGCTTTTTTAGAGGAGATCCCCGTGATTCTATCCCCTATCGCTATGCTCCAGGGTTCCAGAATGACAACGGGGATGACAAATGCGGAGCAGGGCTTTTCACCCCAAACCACTGTTTACTTCTTAGAGCGATGGCTGTTCTTGATCCATTCGGTCTTGTGGACTTCGGGGATATCGTCCAGCAGGCGGAGCGTATGCGGCTCAGTGGTGTTGTCCAGCACTTCTGCCGGAGTACCCTGGTTCACAATCTTTCCGTCGTGCATGATGAAGATTCGGTCAGACACGTAGTTGGCAAGGCCGATATCGTGGGTCACGAACACCACGGTCATCTTCAGCTCGTCTTTCAACTTGCGGAGATAATCCAAGATGTTGGCGCGCACGCAGGCGTCCACCATGGAGGTGGCTTCGTCGGCAATCAGTACCTTCGGGCGGAGCGCGAAGATACGGGCCAAGAGCATACGCTGCATCTGACCACCCGAAAGTTCGAAGGGATACTTGCCTTCAATATCGGAGGGCTTCACGTTCACAGCCATCAGGCCTTCGTCCACACGGCGGCGGACTTCTTCCTTGGAGGGCTTGTTCTTGAGCACGTTCAGGGCGTCTTCCAGCTGGCTACGGATAGTAAAGAACTGGTTGAAGCATCCGAACGGGTCCTGGAACACGAACTGAACCTCGTTCCAGTGGTCCTTCAGGTTCTTGATCTTGTGATCCCTGTAGAGGAACTGGCCGCGGGTGGGTTCGTAGAGGCCGAGCATGATTTTTGCCAGCACGGACTTGCCGCAACCGGAGCCACCCACGATGGAGATGAATTCTTCGTCATAGATGTCGAAGGAAACATCCTTCACGGCGGTCTTCAGGGTCTTGCCCGCGCCAAAGTCCTTGCTAATGCGCTTGGCAGAAAATACAACAGGCTTATCACTCAGCATAATCGCACCTCACATCACGACCACCGACAACGCGGAGGTTCTGGGTATTCTTCTTGCAGTCGGGGCATGCCTTTTTGCAACGGTCGGCAAAGCGGCAACCCGTAATCTTGTTACGCAGGCTCGGAGGTGCGCCTTCGATTGCCACCGGGTGGCGGTGACGCTGGCTGGCCTCGGTACTGAGCATGGCACCCATAAGAGCCTGGGTGTAGGGGTGACGAGGATCCTTCACCACCTGTTCTGCAGTGCCCTTTTCCACGAATTCGCCCGCGTACATGATGGCGATATTGTCGGCCACGTGGTACAGCAGCGGAAGTTCGTGGGTAATGAAAATCATGGTGCTGAAGATGCCCTTGTCCAGAAGGTCAAAGATCAACTTGATCACTTCTTTCTGGGTAGAAACGTCCAAAGCAGAGGTGGGTTCGTCGGCAATCACCATCTGGGGGTTCAAAAGCGTAGAGATACCGATCACGGAACGCTGGCGTTCACCGGCGGTAAGCTGGATGGGGTAAGAATCCAGCACGCGCTTGGTGTCCATGCCAAACAGGTCGAAGCGCTCGCAAAGGCGGTCATAGACTTCCTTCTTGTCCAGGTGCTTGCCGGGCTGCTGGTGGGCGCCAATCACGTCGGCGGCGATATCCTTGATTTTGCGGACCGGGTTCAGGGCGTTAAAAGCGCCCTGGGGAATCATGGAAACCTTCTGGGCAAGCACGTTCTTGCGAACATCCTCGATAGAGCGGTTCATCAAAGATTCCATCTTGTCGCCGCTCTTTACGCGCACGTCACCGTCGCCTTCGGGATAGAGAGGCGGGATGCACATGCCCATAAGGCCAGACACCAAGGTGGATTTACCACAACCGGATTCACCGGCGATACCCAGGATTTCACCCTGCTTCATGGAGAAGCTCACATTGGTCACCGCGTGGGTCTTGTCGCCAAAGCGGCCCAGGTAGTAGAGGCTCAGGTTTTCGACTTCAAATACATTTTCAGACATTTTCTAAACCTCCTACTTGCGAAGACGCGGGTTAAAGACGCCTTCCATGGAAGTATTGATCAGGAACAGCGCGAACACCGTCAGGGTAATGATGATGGTGGCGGGCAAGAAGGCGATCCAGATGCCGTCGGAAAGGGCACCGTTGTCCTTCGCCTGGTTCAAGATGATACCCAGAGAAGTGGAATCCAGAGGACCAAGGCCGATCATGGAGATGGAGGCTTCGGAAAGGATACCGGAGGACACCTGCATGATGAACACCATGAACACGTAAGAAAGCAGGTACGGAAGCACGTGCTTGATAACGATCGTGAGCGTAGACGCACCGTTGATCTTTGCAAGGGAGATATGGTCACGGCTGCGCAGCGAAGAAGCCTGGGCACGCACCGCACGGGCAGACCAGCTCCAAGCCGTAAGGCCGATGATAAGACCAATCAGCGTCAAAGAACGACCGTCCTTAACAGCAGAGCTGATAAGCACGAGAATCACGAACTGCGGAATCACGATGAAGATGTTGGTGAGCATGTTCAACACTTCGTCAATCCATCCGCCGCGGAAACCGCCAAAGAGGCCGATAAGCACACCGATGGTGGTGGCGATGATGCCCGCCACCAGGCCCACATAGAGGGAGCTGCGGAGGCCTTCGATCAAGAGAGACACGTAGTCACGGCCCAGGTGGTCGGTACCCAGCAGGTGATCGCCGCTGGAGCCCGCATAGGGCCCAGCCACGATGTCACGAGCGTTGATGTCCACATGGTAGAACATGGGGCCAAACAGCGCAATCAACAGGGTAATAATGAAGATAGAGATACCGATGACAAACATCGGGGACTTGAGAAGGTTTCTTAATAGTTTTCCCATGATTACTTACCTCCCATCTGGAGACCGGCCTTGACACGGGGGTCAAACACCGCAATCAAAACGTCAACGGCAAAGTTAGCCACGAGCACGCAGGTCGAAATCATCAAGGTACAACCCTGAATGGTTGCGTAGTCGTTCTGCTGGATAGCGGTAAGCATCGCCATACCGAGACCCGGGTAAGAGAAAATCATTTCGGTAATGAGGGCGCCGCCCACCATGGTACCGAGGCTCTGGGCAAGGCCGGTGAGCTGCGGAAGCATGGCGTTACGGAACACGTAGCTGATAATCTTGCCTTCGCGAAGTCCAAGCCACTTGGCGTACTTCATGTAGTCGGTACCCAGTTCGTAGATGGACATGGAACGCATACCCGTTGCCTGACCCGAAAGCAGAATCGGGAACACCGAGAAGAAGGGCAGAATGTAGTACCAGCCCACACTCTTGATGCAACCCCAGGAGAAGCTCAGCTCCGTAATGTCGGGGCTGTAGGCGCCCATGGCAGGGAACCAACCGAGAGTGATGGAGAAGAGCGCCACCAAGAGCATACCGAACACGAAGAAGGGAATGCCGTTCAGGAACATGGCGCAGGGGAAGAACACCTTGTCGAAGATGCCGCGCTTGTAGGCAGCGAAAGCACCGAGAAGGTTACCGATAATCCAGCCGAGGATAATGGTGGGAGCCTGGATAAGGAGCGTCCAAGGAACGGATTCCTTGATGATGTCCACCACCGGCTTCGGATACTGGCTGTAAGAGATACCCAGGTCACCCTTGAATACGTTCTTGATATAGACCAGGAACTGGGAGAATCCAGAAGCAAGGCGAGGGTCGGCCTTCTTGACCACTTCGTCCACCATGACGGTGTCCTGGCGTTCGGCCTGGTACTGTTCCATCACGGGAACCTGTTCCACCTTGGCCACCTTCTTCTTGGTCTTCGGGTCCTTTTCCATGACCGGCTTGCCCTTTTCGTCGAGCACCGGCTTTTCTTCGAACACCGGGTTACCCTCGGCGTCCACCACCTGGCGCTCCAGCATCTTGGGCGTGCCGTCTTCGTTCACTTCCTTGACGGTCTTCAGCACGGGGGCGCCGTTTTCGTCCAGCTTTGCCACCTTGACCGTCTTCATCTGGCCGTTGGCATCCACCTCGGGGTCGTAGATCACGTTACCCTGGTCGTCCAGCTCGGCCATACCGAAAGCCTTGAGCAGGCCTTCTTTCTTGAGCTTGGCTTCTTCGGGCGAAAGGCCCTGGGCGGCCTTACCCATAATGATGTCCACAGGGTTGTTCTCACCCATACGGGGCAACGTAAAGTTAATCGCCACGGCGACAACAAACGTCAAGAGATACCAGAATCCCTTCTGCAGGACATAGCGCAACATTGGATATTGTTTAAGCATTTGTCGTCCTTTTATTTAGCAAGCTTGAGGTTCCAAAGAATCTTGGTGCCGGAGGCAATCCACGGGAGCTGCGGCGGAGCGTAGGGGTTTTCGGCAGTGGGCCAGTTGGTCCATACGCGGTCGCTGAATTCGTAGAACTGTTCGGGCAGGTAAACCAGCGGAATGGAGGGCTGGTCTTCCATGAAAATCTTGTTGAGTTCGCGGTAAGCCTTCGCGATTTCTTCGGGGTCGGTCATCAGCGGGATTGCAGACATCAACTGGTCCACTTCGGGGCGGAATTCAGGAGTGCCCGGCTGGTTGTAACGGCCGATGTTGGTACCGGCCCAGGCGCCAAGAGGCTGCCAGTCGCGGCTGGACATGACTTCATTGAAACGGCTCCACGGCAGAGACGGAGACACGTCGGCAGAGGGCTTGTCCATGAGCAGGTCGAAGTTACCCGTACCCTTGGCAGGCCAGTACTGACCGCCATCTACAAAGCCTTCACGCACGTCGATACCGGCCTTACGCATGCCTTCTACGGCGATGGTCACCATGGCTTCCCAGTCGGTCCAACCGGCAGGGCTCGTGATGAACAGCGTGGGGAGCTTTTCGCCCTTGGCGTTTTCCATGTGGTCAAGAGTTCCATCGCTCTTCCATACAGACTTGAAGCCCGCTTCGGAAAGCATCTGCTTCACGGTGCTCAAGCGTTCGTTCTCGTCGGTAATGGCGAGGTTCACGCCGTACTTCTGGGCGTCTTCTTCATTGATGTACTTGCCTTCAAGACCGGTAGGCATAATCAGGCCCGGCTTCAAGGTAGAGGTGTAGTTGGAAACGGCGAACTGGCGGATAGCGGTGTAGTCGATAGCCGTTGCCAGAGCCCTACGGAAACGCTTGTCGTTGAGCGGTTCCTTCATGGTGTTGATCATGAGCATGGGCATGGCGCCAGGTGCAAAGTAAGGCGGTTCGTTGAACCAGGTATGCACGCCGCGCTTGCGCCAAATGCGGGTCACGAAGCTCATGGAAGCATCGAGGTTACCCGTGGTGAGAGCGATGGTGTTAGCATCGTTGCTCTTGTAAATGGGGTGAACCACGTACTTAGGAGCGGGGAGCTTGCCGTCGTGGAGGGCGGCATTACCCCAGTAGTCGTCACGACGCTGCAAGATAATCTTGTTGGGGTCGGCGGACATGATATTGTAGGGGCCAGAAACCACCGGGTTCTTGTCCATGGTGAGTTTCTTGACTTCGTCGAGACCCTTTTCGGCAATCAGCGGCTCGAACACGTGGGCCGGAGCGATACGGATTGCCTGGAGCAGGTCGCGCACAGACAGCGGGTTGTTCCTCTGGGCCTTGTTCACGATAAAGGCCAGACGTTCGCCAATCATCTTGCGTTCGGCGGTGGAGTCCTCGGATGCCGGTTCGGCGTAAAGGGTGTCCACATGAATGTCGGAAATCTGTTCGGAGGTATTGATGGAACCCTTGGTGAAAATGAACTTCACGTCGTTGGAGTTCACCTGCACCCCGTCGCTCCACTTGGCAGCGGGGTTCAGGGTAACCACGATGCTGTCGTTATTGGAGAGGTCTTCGTCCAGGTGTCCCAGAAGGTCCTCGATCTGGCCGTTCAAGGTGTTATAGGTAATAAGCGGTTCGTAAACCAGGTTAAAACGACCACCCACGGGCCAGGCAGCCATCCAGCTTTCGGCAAGGGGGTTGAATGTCGCGGGAGCGCCCCATTGCTGACCGGACAGGTAGAGCGTCTCCTGGCGAGGAAGCGCACCTTCGACCTGGTCACTTCCACAACCCGAAAAGACGATACCACTTGCCGAGAGAGCCAAAAGCATCTTGGCAGTAGATTTCATAGCAATCATTATATCCTCATTTTATATAGCCAAAAACGGCATCGATGAAAATCGTTTTTTAATCTAGTTTATTTATGGCCAAAAATTCACGGCAAAAAAAATTTTTCTGTTTACAAGGCGTTGAGCGTCGGGGTGTTGGAAACGTTTGTTTAAGAATGTTTACAAAATAGTGCAACCTCAAACCCCTAAATCCTAACCCCTAGATCCTAGTCCCTAAATCCTATCCCCTATTTACTATCTTGTGCCCAAAACGGAGTTTATATGGCAGCACTCATCCTGGACGGCAAGGCACTCGCCAAGACCACTGAAGAAGAACTCAGCGCCCGCGTGGCGAAACTCAAGGAAAAAACGGGCAAGACCCCGATACTCGCCACCATCCTGGTGGGCGACGACCCGGCCAGCGCCACGTATGTGAAGATGAAGGGCAACGCCTGCGCCCGGGTGGGCATGGAAAGCATCCGCGTGGTGCTCCCCAAGAACACCACCACCGAAGAACTCCTCAACAAAATCCAAGAACTGAACGAGAACCGCGACGTGCACGGAATTCTTTTGCAGCACCCGGTCCCGCGCCACATTGACGAACGCGCCGCATTCGAAGCCATTGACGCCCGCAAGGACGTGGACGGCGTGACCTGCCTGGGCTTTGGCCGTATGGCCATGGGCGAACCCGCATATGGATGCGCAACGCCGGCCGGCATCATGCGTCTCTTGAAGGCATACAACATCCCGCTCGCGGGCAAGCACGCCGTCGTGGTGGGCCGTAGCGCGATTCTTGGCAAGCCCATGGCCATGATGCTCCTGAACGCAGACTGCACCGTGACCATCTGCCACAGCAAGACTGAAAACCTCCCCGAATTTGTGGGTCAGGCCGACATCCTGGTGGGTGCAGTCGGCAAGCCCGAGTTCATCAAGAAGGAATGGATCAAGCAGGGTGCCGTCGTGGTGGATGCCGGCTACCATCCGGGTGGCGTGGGTGATATCGAGAAAGGTCTCGACGACGTGGCCAGCGCGTATACTCCGGTTCCTGGCGGCGTGGGCCCCATGACCATCAACACCCTCATCTACCAGAGCGTGGAATCCGGCGAGAAATACTTAGGGTAGGAGTTACGCCCTACGGGCTAGTTCTGAGTTACTAGTTACTAGAATTTCAAGAAACAAAAAGCTACAAGAACCAGCGAACTAGTAACTAGCCCGAAGGGCAAAGTAACTATCAACTATTAACTGCGCCGCAGGCGCTACCGTCTGGAGCGTTCCAGCTCCACCGCATCCGTTTCGGGAGAATTGGGCGAAAGCATTCCCTTCACCATGTCGCCTACAAATTCTGCACCGACACCAATTACAGTCCCGATGGTGGAATCGTTAGAAAATTGACGGCTATCCATAGAGGCGGTCGCTCCGGCAAGTGCCGAATTCTTACCTGAATCCGCAGCGTCCACATAGACCATGGGCGCCGATTTTTCTTTCAAGAGAATCGAATCGGTACCAGATGAAGCAGGCTTAGGCATCAGTTGGCAGAAACCAGCCGAAATGAACAAAAGAATAATGAAAATAGCCCGCATCATCGCGGGCCAAATATAACAATTTCAGTTCAGACAAGCTATCACTTGCGGACCTGGACACTCCTTGTAGAGGAACCATTTCCATAACGCAGCACGTATGTCCCCTTAGAAAGTCCCCTACTGGCGGTGCTCCACAGGTTTTGCACGCCACCCTGGGCAGAAACAGTTCCGGACTTGAGCAAGTGACCATTTATGTCAAAAACTTGGTACTGGACAGGGCCCGACAAGGAATTCAACCGCAGGTTTTTCGCCACGGGAATCACTTCCGGGCACTGGGCATTGGAAGACGTCAACTTTATCCAGTCCACGTTAATGTAACTATCGTCAAAATGGACCCTGATGACATTATCCCCGGGAACAAGATTCAAGGTTCCGCTACCGTTGACTTCGGCATAGGCATTCCAGTCGTCGGGCGTGCTGGGAACATCCACCGCCACCTCTCCAGCCACATTGTCCGCAGATACCGTGAACCGGGCTTTATTCGCCGCCCCCGTGGCCGCACGAGCCACCACGCTGAACTGCCCTTCGCATCGAATAACCAGCGAATAGGCATACCACTCCCCTGCCATGGTGTAGCCCACACCGTAGCCGTCTGTTCCCACCTTCACGATACCGGCATCGTCTGAGCGGTAACCGGTGGCTTCGCTGTCATCGTTCAAGGCGCTGTAGCCAACACCCTCGCCGCCCGGCATGTAGTCTTCCATTTCAAGCTTGTATTCAACAGAGCCCCCGATACTAGAATTGCTAGAAGCAGGCTGTGCGGCGGAACTGCTGGTGGGGGTAGAGGCACTGCTGGCGGGGGGTGTAGAACCACCACTAGAAATCACAATGTCTCCACCATTTGGGACAGCATCGAAATAGATGTAGCCATCCTTGATGGAGGTCGTAATGGCCTTGCCGCCCTGGGTTCCGCTGGCAGCGGTCCAATTATTGTCGTTCTTTATACGGAGCGAAAGGGGATACTCGTATTTGGAAACATCATTGGCAATAGTATGGGTCAGCTTGACCGTAATGGAACTTCCGCTAGTAGATGCCGTTGCCGTACTAGCATTGCGTTCCTTGATGTACATGGCAACATGACCCATCGGAGCGACCCAGATTTTACTGTCATTTTGCTTGGCATACTGGAGGCCGTCTTCCATAGCACTTGCATTGGTCGGAGAGTAATTCGCATAGCCGTTTGTTCCCGTTGTAAAGCCATGGGTGAGGAACGCGACCCAGCCGCCTTGCTGAACGGCCGTTTGCATATTGCCCTTGAAATCGCTGGTACCATTACTGCCCGTCATCATCGCAGGGACTGCAGCCCAGTTGCTCGGGCCATTCTTACCCATAATACTAGAGCCAGAATTACAAATTCTTCCGACGACATAATTCTGCAGGACCTGGGCATCGCCGGGAGTATTGCAGTTCGGGTATGCAAGCGTTACACAACCGTAGGGCTGCTGAATATTTTGGTTGATTTTTCCCTTGGATGAAGAAATCTCGTTAGCAGACATCGTTCCTTCGGGGTGGCTTTCGCTATGACTTGCGATTTCGTGACCGGCCGCGGCTAATTCCTTAACTCCACTCCAGGTAAGCATCCCATTAATATTACCGCCCGCCCAATTGGTAACGATATTGAAAGTTGCCTTGTAACCGTACTTTTCAAACATGGGCATAGCGATATCAACATCACTTTGCGGACCATCATCGAACGTGAAAGAAACTGCGGCTGTACGAAAGCCTGCCCAAGTACCGATTTCAACGGTTTGCGCTTCTGCTAGACCCGCAAGGGATAGTGAGAACACCCAACCCACCGCCATTACAAAAGAAAGATTCTTTTTCATGGTTCACCTTTTGGTTATGTCTATTAAGTAAAGATACATCCAATTTTGCAAAAAGGTGCAATCTTTTTTGTAAAATTTGGGATATATGCCCTTTTTTGCTATTTTTGGGCGGTGATTCAAATCCAGAACGTTTCCAAGTCATTCGGAGTCCAGGTCCTTTTGGACGGTGCAAGCCTGCTCATAGGCGACCACGAGCGGGTGGGCCTGGTGGGTCGTAACGGCTGCGGCAAATCGACGCTTTTCAAGATGATTCTCGGCCAGGAATGCCTGGACGGCGGAAACATCGACATTCCCAAGAAATACACCCTGGGCTACCTGCAGCAACATCTGAATTTTACACACGCCACTGTACACGAAGAGGCCTGCAGCGTGTTGAAGCCCAACGAAGACGGCTGGCTAGAAAAACACAAGGTAGAGGCGATTCTCTTCGGTCTCGGTTTCGATGAAGAATCCATGCACAAGAGCCCCATGCTCCTGTCGGGCGGTTTCCAGATTCGCCTGAACCTGGCGAAAGTGCTGGCCGCAGAACCAGACATGCTGTTGCTGGACGAACCCACCAACTACCTGGACATCGTCTCCATGCGATGGCTCAGCCGTTTTTTGCGCAGCTGGAAAGGCGAAGTGCTACTGATTACCCACGACCATCATTTTATGGACGAGGTCTGCACCCACACCGCAGGCATTTTCCGCCACAAAATCCGCAAGGTGAAGGGCTCCGTAGAAAAACTCCGGGAGACCATCGCCGAAGAAGAGGAAGTGGCCCAGCGCACGCAAGAAAACGAGGCCAAGAAAAAGGAACAGCTGGAAAAAGTCATCGAGCGGTTCCGCTACAAGGCCGCGAAGGCCGCCATGGTGCAATCCAAGATCAAGGCAGCGGCAAAGCTTGCCACCGGCGAGCGGCTCACCCACGAGCGCAATCTGGAATTCAGCTTTACCGAGGCGGGATTCCCCGGCAAGAGAATGCTGCAAATCAAGGGGCTCTCGTTTGCATACCCGAACAAGGGCGAAGACGGCAACCTGCAGGGAATGGGTCCCGAACTTATTACCGATTTGACCATGGAAGTTTTCAAGGGGGACCGCATTGCGGTCATCGGCCCCAACGGTCGCGGTAAAACGACGCTCCTGAACCTGATTGCCAAAGAGCTGCAGCCCACCGCAGGCGAAATCAGCTACAACCCGAACTTGCAGATAAACTATTTTGGGCAGACGAACATCAACCGCCTGAACCTGGACAACACCGTCGAAGAAGAAATCGCCTCGGCCATTGAAGAAGTCTCGCAAAAGAGCTGCGCCCGAGGGCTTGCGGGCCTTATGATGTTCAGTGGCGACGCCGCCTTGAAGAAGGTAAAGGTCCTGAGTGGTGGCGAGCGGAGCCGCGTTTTGCTGGGGAAGATTTTGGCCAGCGCCTGCAACATGCTGCTGCTGGACGAACCCACGAACCACCTGGACATGGAATCTATCGAGAGCCTCATCGACGCCCTGGAAGATTACGAAGGAACCGCCCTGGTGGTAACCCACGACGAGGAACTTCTGCACGCCTTTGCCAACCGCCTTGTGGTTTTTGACGGCGGGACCTGCCGCATATTCGAAGGCACTTACGCCGACTTCCTGGAGAAGGTGGGCTGGGCCAGCGAAAAGAAACCCGGCGGCGCAAATTCTGCAAACATCAAGGTATCGAACATCGACGTGAAGGGCGACTCAGAGAATGCCGCGCCCAGCGCCAAAGAAGACCGCAAGGCCCGCGCCGACTACATCGCCGAACGCAGCAAGGTCATCAAGCCCCTGGAAAAGAAGCTTGCCAAAATCGAAGAAGATATCGCCAAGGCCGAAGCCCTGGGGGGCGAACTGGAAGCGAAGTTGGTAGCCGCCTCCGAAAACGGAGACGGCAATGCCATTACCGCCATCGCGAAAGACATGGACGACAACAAGAAAGTCGTGGACAGCCTTTACGAAGACTGGGAAAAGACTTCCGCTGAACTGGAATCAGCGAAGGACCGTTACCCTATTTAGACCGTTCGCGCTAAAAGTTATATCGCCTCTCTGGCATGCGCTCACTCTCGCAACCGCCCTCAATTAATATTGAGGGCTTTGTTGCTCACATTGAACCGCTTTATCCTTATTTCCCGCGACGAATGCCCAGGGTATAGACGTCTTCGTTCTTGCCCTCCACATTCTTTCCGGAATAAATCTTGACCTTGATTTTCGAGATGTAGGGGCCGGTACCGACCAGGCGGCCGTTTTCGCTGCGGGCGTTCCACTCAAAGAAAATGTTTCCCGGGTTCTCGAGGCAGTTGGACCTTGCCGGATTCGAAGCGTTATAGAAAACCTCTTTGTCGTTACACCGCACCGTTCCCTTCGCCTTGTTCACAAAACTTCCCAGATGGGAGAAATAATATCCTTCCCATTCCATCTTGATTAACGAGAGAGCCGAATCCAGGTTGGCATCGCTGGGCAGGTTCGCAATCAGCGTGGTCGCCACCTCCCCCATGTTGAAACTCAGCAAGAAACCGGGCATGCCCAAGCTGTCTATCACGTCATGCACCGACATGTCCGTCGGCACAGAAACGGGGACAATGCTTTCCTTGTAGGGCCACTTTTCAAGGTCGCTTGAAATCGTTATCACCCCCGGCGACTTGATTTCGGTACGCTGTTCCCCTTCGATACGGACCTTGGGATTGTTCTTGTGTGCCTTGTTGCCACTGCGGTCTCCAAATACTCCGGGCACCAGCCGGACAGAATCACCCACGACCGGCAGCACTCCCGAAGCGGACCGGCGGAAATAAACCTTGGCCACGTTGCCGTTACCGCGGATATCCCCTCCAGAAATCGACAAGGAATCCATAAAGTTCTTGCCACCCCTAAAGAACACGAAGGTAGATTCCGGATTCAGTTTTTCTATTTCCGTCCCTTCGCTCAGGTTAATGACCACCATGCTGCTGTTGTCGTTCACCGTCTGCACCATGGCACTCCGAATGACCGGAGCCACCTTGTCCTCGATGCCCGCCCTCATTATGAGCTTGACTTCGTCTCCGGAATCTTCATCGATGTAGGTATAGTGGTACTTCAATGTTCCCGAATAGACCTGGTCCGTAAGCCCAGTGAAAACATCTTTCCGCAGGCCCTTCTTGTCGAACAGCACCAAAATAGAATCGTTTTTCACCAGGGGCCACACGTTTTTCATGCTAGAGACCTTATGCTCCTCGTCGCCGCCAAAAATCCAGGTCAAGGTATCGGGAACCACGTCTTCGAAAGCCTTGCTAAAGTACATCACCAGGCTGTCGGGAATCCCGTTGCCGTCCACGTCAAACATCTGGGATTTTTTCACGATAGGCACGGGAGGTTCCTTGAAATGGATTTCCCGCCACACCAGCTGGTTTCCAATTCCAGGGCCCGACACGGTAAAGTAGGCGTCCACCATGGCGGAATCGCCAATGACGTAGAACTTCGCGTATCCGGCAGAATCCGTTTCAAGAGTGTCCACCAGTTCAAACTTTTCGTTCATAAAGCTGATGGGGAAATCTGAATGGAAAATCACCTTCTCCTTGCAGTTCACCTTGGTCAGGTCTTCCATCTCCCCGCAGGGGGTCTTGCCGAACAGCAGGGCGATTTGTAACGGAACCGTGTCCGGGTAGGCGGCAAAGGCCCAGAGGGTATCGTTCTTGCGGCCTTCGGCCCCGAGGGAGTCTCCCCGCAGGGTAAGCCCCTTGGAATCCATCAGCAGGGAATCGGACAAGTGGAATACGTTTACAAAAGCGATGTCCGGCAGGGGGTATTCCGGCACCGTGAACTTGATAATCTGCTTTTGAGTCAAGTCAGAGGCCAGATAGCAGGTCAGCACATAGTTACCGGGCATAAGGGTTCTCGAATTCACAAATGCGCTGGTATCTACCCAGAACCCCGCCATGTTTTCGTTGATAAAAATACCACCGTAATTCAGTCCCGGTTCCAAGAGAACTCCTTCCATAGGCAGGCTACCGCCTGTCAGGCGGAAAATGGACTGGGCAACTGTGGTATCGATTTTTGTTATGCTGGACACGTCGCAACTAAGGGACTCGTCCATCAGCAACTGCAAGAGTTCGTACTCGATAATGCCATTGTCGTTTTTCTTTTCTACCGGGAAATACGTCTTCTGGGTCTGCAGGTTAATGGAGGTACGCATCTTGAAGTTGGAACCGGTAGCGTTACGCTCCGAGAAGAAAATATGGAAGGGGTATTCCTCGCCTTCGGTGAGTTTAAGGGTATCCAGGTTCACGGCCCCTTCTTCGGGGTTGTGGCAACCACCGATATCCACCACCAGCTTGTTGTTGATGTACACCCACACGTCATCGTCACCGCGGAACTCGAAATACTGCCCCTTGATATACTTGAAACTCGCCGTGATCTTCATGGAGAAACTGTAGTTGTGCTTGCAGCCCTGGATATCGTGATCGTATTTCGGATTCTTGACGGTCCTTGCGGAATCCAGATATTCCAAATCGTCTATCGGGTAGAAACCCGGATTCACGGGATCGTTGCAATCGTTGGGGTTGGTAATGTCCGCAAGCCAGAAACCTTCTTCATCCAACTTCAGGTCAATATCGCGACACACCGCATTGGTGTATTTTTTGCCGGCCTTGTCGCTGGCCACTACTTCGGGGACAAACCAGCGTTCAATCTCGCGGGCTGCCGAACAAATCGCCCAGGGAAATTCCGTAGAATCCACCCGCACCGGATGTCCGTTTACCAGTTCCGGCTTCACCATACCCTTCGCCACACCGCCGCAGGTCTTGAGCGTATCGAGCTTGCCGTCCTTGTAATCGTAGACCTTCGTGTAGTCATTGCCACCGTAGATTCCGCCAAAGTCCACGTCTATGCTGTCGGCAAAGGATTCTCCCGCCCAGTCCAGCACCATGGCCGAAATCTTCAAGGTCGGGCAAATTCCCAGGCGACCCGGGAACTTTTCGCTGAACCTGGGGCCGCTACTGGACAGCGGGTAAGGGTAAACCCAGACCGTATCGTGGAGAGCCATCATGGAATCCAAAGAAATCGGGGTCCCGAGACCGTTGCCCTCGCCCATGGTTCCTTCCAGGCTGTAGTTATCCAGCCCGAAGGTCTGCTTAAAGTGAACATCCCAGCTTTCCGCATGCTTGTAATAGGTGCCCTGGTACCAGCCGCAAGTATCCGTCTGGGTGGAATCGTAAGGATTCGCTCCCACCGGACCCATCTTGATGGTATCGTTTTCCACAATCATCGAGGGCGTCATGTTGTCCCAAGGGCTCATCAGGCGAACCACCTTGGGCTCCGGCGGAGTGAACTGCAAATCAAGCCGGCCTTCGCTAGAAGTATAGAGCCAGCTCTCGTAGACACCCAGCGGGAACAGCGTCGACGCCTGCGGACGCTGGGCGTCCGAGAAATACACCACCTGGGGCCATTCGTTCTGACGGCGGTAAATATTGAACAGGGCCGACGGGGAACCCCAATTTGCGGACTTGACTGTCGCCGGTGCAAAATCGTAGTGGTACCAGTAAGGGTAAGAATCCTTCTCAGTCGCGACGGGATTGTTCAAGATGTTATTGCCGACGGAAATATACACCGCACTGTCGCGGAAGCTGGTGTTGGTCCTCCAGGGGTGGTAGATGTGCAACACGTAGGTCGAATCGAAACAGGTCCCGAGACTCCCTATGGAGTAAGTAACCTTCGGCGTCGCAGCCGTTCCGTCTACAAAAATCGTGTCGTGGCCATTCAAATGCGTGCCCAGGTCCAGCACACCTTTTGCAGGTGTAGTCATGTAGGGAGTCAAGTGCCGCATAAAAAATCCAGACTGCAACGGATTCCGCTTCATCACCGCTGGCGACAACGCCGCATAGAACCAGCCGCACTTGGTGGCATCGTCCATGGCAAAGCGCATCATCACCGTATCCTTGGCAAGAACCAGGTCGGGCAAAGCCTTGTTTCCCCAGGGACTCTTGAACCAAACCATCTTGGAACCCGGAGCCACAAAGGAAACCGTGTACGACATGTCCGTCGTATTCGTGTAGAGCCAGAGCTCCTTTTCAACTCCGAAGAGCGGGACAATCTTTATATTACCAGCTTCGGTCCAAGCCACCTTGTTATTGTTGTTGAAATTCTGGTCGGCAGTATTAGGGTAAATCGCGACGCTGAAAGTCTCCCACTCCTGAAAACCGGAGACATCCTTGCTCCAGGTATAGCTGAACCAGCCATCGCCCTCGTCGGTCATGATGGTCTTCGATGAAGAACCGTATTCCGCATTGTAGTTGGAAGTTCCGCCCAGTATGTGCAATGCATACCCGGATTTCGAGGCGTCGTTACGCCAGGGTGATTGAATATGCACCGTAAGGTTGGCGAAAGAACAGACTGCCGCCACCAGCAAAAACAAGCCTAGAAGCTTTTTTCCCATTACACGTCCCACAAAAATTTAGAACAAAAGATAGTAAAATAGTGGTTAAGTTGTAGGTGGTAGGGCCGCAGGGGACAAGAGGTTCGTGGTGGGAGGCTCGGGATGTAGTGTGGTGTGAAGTGTGAGATGTGTCCTGAAAGCCGAACGATCGCCCGTGAGCCGTAATAGTCAGGCGCAAGCTGGCTATGAGTGCGAGAGTGAGGCGATTCCGGAGCTTCACGTACGCAAGGGAGCCGAACGGTCGCCCGTGAGCCGTAATAGCCAGGCGTAAGCTGGCTATGAAGGCGAGAGTGAGGCGATTCCGGAGCTTCACGTGCGCAAGGGAGCCGAACGGTCGTTAAAAGGGGTAGGCCTCCCCCTGGCTCGCACGCTGTCGCTCGCCACCCCCTCGTGCGTCGGGGGCAGCCCGTCACGGGCTCGGGTCCGGCAAGGAGGTGCCCGCCTGCGCGGGCATGACAACGCGGGCACAAAAAAAGCCCCGCTCGCCGTTTACGGCAAGCGGGGCGAGAATCCTGCAGCGACCTACTCTCCCGGGCCCGGAGGCCAAGTACCATCGGCGACAGGAGGCTTAACTTCCGTGTTCGGAATGGGAACGGGTGTGACCCTCCGTCGATAACCGCAGAAACATACACAGCCGGCAGGGTCCGTAAGGGACCTGAAGAACGAACCTATCGGAAAGCGTCGAGGTGACCTTGCGTCCCCGACGATGGATCCGGGCTGCCCACGCGGCGCGGAACTGAATCGTTGAAAGAAGAAAAATGCCACACGGGCTATTAGTAACGCTCGGCTCAACGCGTTGCCGCGCTTACACCTGCGTCCTATCGACGTCGTAGTCTACGACGGCCCTACAGGGGGGTGACCCCCGCGAGACCTGATCTTGGGAACGGCTTCACGCTTAGATGCCTTCAGCGTTTCTCCGATCCGAACACGGCTACCCGGCAATGCCACTGGCGTGACAGCCGGTACACCGGAGGTTCGGCCGTCCCGGTCCTCTCGTACTAAGGACAGCTTCCCTCAAGTCTCGAACGCCCACACCGGATAG